>JASEGU010000001.1 GCA_030017835.1 Actinomycetota bacterium
AGAACTTTTAACTGTCGAGTACTATATAAAAGAAGGAGTAGAACGCACAAAAGGAAATGTTGATGCAGAGTTAGTTTTGTATGCGATGATTGAATATCCGAACTACGACAAAGCAATTATTGTCTCTGGTGATGGTGATTTCCATTGTTTGATTGAGTACTTAGAGAAGAAAGGAAAACTCTTGCATCTCCTTATTCCAAATCCTAAAAAGTATTCAGCTCTTTTGAGGAAATTTCACAAGTATTTTATTTACATTAATCAATTGGAGAAAAAATTGGGTAAAAAAAAGAGAGGGAGTAACCTTCGGACGGAACCTTAGGTGTGCCCTCTCATCGTGATGACAAAATAATAACATATTATTGACAAATTATTGACAAAATCTAACAAATTATCGACAAAATCTAAAAATATTTTGTAAATTCTTTTCAACGCTAAGGAGAGGTTTTGGATAGAGACTCAGCAAAAAGGTTGATTCAAAGCACTCTTGAAAGTTCTTTCAACAAGAAGCGTTTTGTCAGCCTAGTCAAAAACATTTTAAACAAATATGATGAGGCGCACTTGATTTACCGGGGCAACCTGATCTTCGATGATTTTACCGGCTCGATAAGCAGCTTGGAGCGGATCGGTAAATATAAGGGTCCAGACGACAAGCTTCTCGATATCCTCATCATCCGCCTTGGAAAAGAGACATCGCTTGAGCGGGCCAGGACTCGGCAGCGGAACTACGCGGCCAAGTACCTCAAAAGCCGGGGCGGCGTGCTCAAAGACGGCGCGCTGGTGGCTTTTGTGGCTCCCGATGGTAAAGACTGGCGCCTCTCTCTTATCAAGATGGAATATAAATTCAACGAAGAGCGCAAAGTCCAAGAGGAGTTCACCCCCGCTCGCCGCTATTCCTTCTTGGTTGGCGTACACGAGAACAGCCACACCGCCCAGAGCCGTCTTCTGCCTCTGCTTCTAAATGATGAAACCCAGCCCACCTTGGTAGACCTGGAAAATACCTGGGGCATCGAGAGGGTTACCAAGGAATTCTTCGAGAAATATCGAGATCTCTTCTACCTGCTCGATGAGAGCCTGGCGGCGATCTTGGCCGCCTCTCCAGTCATCGCCAAGGATTTTGAAGGCAAAGCTATCGACGGGGCCGATTTTGCCAAAAAACTCCTCGGCCAGATAGTCTTTCTCTATTTCTTGCAGAAGAAGGGCTGGTTCGGCGTAAAAAAAGATGAGCCTTGGGGCAGCGGCTCCAAAAGTTTCTTGCGCGAGCTCTTTGAAGGAAAGCACGGCAGCTACGACAATTTTTTCAATGATATTTTAGAGCCCCTCTTCTATGAGGCCCTGCGCCTCGAGCGCACGGATGATTATTACAGCCGCTTCGACTCACGCATCCCCTTTCTAAATGGCGGTCTCTTCGATCCGATAGGCGGCTACGATTGGGTTAATGACGATATCCTCTTGCCGAGCGAAATCTTTTCCAACGATAAGAGGACAAAAGAGGGCGATATCGGAACCGGCATCTTGGATATCTTCGACCGCTACAATTTCACCGTCAAAGAGGACGAACCGCTCGAAAAAGAGGTGGCTGTAGATCCCGAGATGCTTGGCAAGGTCTTTGAGAACCTTCTGGAGGTAAAAGACCGCAAATCGAAAGGTACCTACTATACCCCCCGCGAGATAGTCCACTACATGTGCGAAGAGAGCTTAGTCAATTACTTGGCGGGCGAGCTTGAGGGCGAGGTGAGCAAAGAAGAGATTGAGACGCTCATCAAATATGGCGAAACGGCTGTCGAGCATGACAGCCGGGTGGCAAGCGCGGGGCGCGAAACGAAAGCGTACGCTTTTAAGCTGCCGGAAACCATCCGCAATAATGCCGAGCTCATCGATGAAAAGCTGGCCTCAGCGCGCATCTGCGATCCGGCCGTCGGCTCGGGCGCCTTTATCGTGGGGATGATGAATGAGATTGTCAGGGCCAGAGGCGCTCTCAACGCTTACATTGCCCTGGGCGGCGGGCGTGCGCCTTATCACTTTAAACGCCATGCTATAGAGAACTCTCTTTACGGGGTGGATATCGACCAGGGGGCGGTAGAGATCGCCAAGCTTAGGCTGTGGCTCTCCCTTGTGGTCGATGAAGAGACGCGGGGGACGGTTGCGCCCCTGCCTAACTTGGATTACAAAATAACCCGCGGTAATTCTCTCCTTGGCGTTGAAAAGAATCTTTTCAATCATGCTCTATTTACTGAACTCGAAAGATTGAAACCTCTCTACTTCAACGAGACAGGTGCTGGTAAAAAGCAGGAATACACGAAAGAGATTGACGAGCTCATCAGTCAAATCACCGATGGCCATAAGGATTTCGATTTCGAGGTCTACTTCTCCGAAGTCTTTCACGAAAAAGGCGGCTTCGATGTCGCTATCGGCAATCCGCCGTATGTGCAGCTTCAGAAGCTTAAAGGCAATCCACTTCAGCAGGCTTACAAAAATGGGAGATACCAGGTCTATGACTCCAATGGCGATATCTACTGCCTCTTTTACGAGAAGGGGATGAACATCCTCAACGCGGGGGGCCACCTCTGCTATATCACCAGTAATAAGTGGATGCGGGCGGCTTACGGCGAGAAACTCAGAAGATATTTTCTTGAAGCTAACCCCAAAATCCTGATCGACCTTGGCCCGGCCGTCTTTGAGAGTGCCACGGTCGATACCAACATCCTCATCATCCAGAAAGTGCCTAATGAGCGGGGTCTTTTGGGAGTCACCCTGGGCCGGGCCGAAAATATTTCAGAATTCATCCGGGCCAACGGGGTTTTGCTGACCAATCTTGATAAGGGGGCCTGGTTTATCGGCTCAGTCGCCCAGCAGAGGCTAAAGGAGAAGATAGAGAGACTGGGCAGACCGCTCAAGGACTGGGATGTCAATATCAATTATGGTATTAAGACTGGACTGAACGAAGCCTTCATCATCGACACGGCCACCAAGGAGCGTCTCTGCAAGGAAGACCCAAAAAGCGCCGAAATCTTAAAACCGATCCTGCGCGGTCGTGATATCAAGAGGTATGGTTATGACTGGGCCGGATTGTGGATTATTGCAACATTTCCCGTCTTAAAGTTGGATATTGACGATTATCCCGCAATTAAAAAGTATTTATTGGATTTTGGAAAGGACCGCTTAAAGCAAGAAGGGAACAAGCTGCCAGATGGCTCGACCTCTCGCAAAAAAACCGGTAATAAATGGTTCGAAACGCAAGACCAGATTGCCTACTACCCCGAATTTGAGAAGGAGAAGGTGGTGTGGATTGAACTGGTGGATGATGGCAGGTTCTCTTACGTCGAGCCCAATATATTTGTTGAAGCTACAACTTTTTTGATGACCTTTACGAACCCGAAATATTTAGTAGGTATTTTAAATTCCAAAGCTATTAACTGGTTCTTTGATACCATTTGCGCCTCCTCAGGTGTTAGCACCAACAGATGGAAAAAGATCTATGTTGAGCTGCTTCCCATTCCGCCCATCACCCCATTTAACAAAGACTTGGTTGAGCAGATAGAAGCCCTCGTCAACCAAATCCTCGCTGCCAAAAAGAAAGACCCAAGTGCCGACACCTCCCACATTGAAAAGAAAATCGACCAGTTGGTTTACAAGCTCTACGACCTCACCCCAGAGGAAATAGCAATCGTGGAGGGGAAAAATGAATCCAAAAAATGAAGAAAAAACGGATGGCATTGACGAACCTTTAACGTGTTCACCTCCCACCACCACTCCAAACTAACTACTCCGAGCTTCCTTCCCTGTGCTAAAATTATCCCAAAAGCCAGTCCAAAGGAGCGAAAGCCTTGTCCACCGATGAGCGCATAAAGAGCGATTTTGTCGACGATCTCTTCGAAGCTATACTCCTTTTGAAGGATGTTGAAGAGTGCTACCGCTTCTTTGAAGATGTCTGCACGGTCGGGGAGATTAAGTCGATCGCTCAGAGATTTGCTGTTGCCAAGAAACTGGATAGTGGCGAGATCTACAGCGATATCGCAAAAGAGACGGGGGCCAGCACGGCCACCATCAGCCGGGTCAAGCGCTGTCTGAACTACGGGGCCGACGGCTACAAGTTACTCATCGAGAGATTAAATAAGAAGCGGGGCTAAGAATTTCGCTTCTTTCTAAGAATAAACGGCTGAGTGGCCGCCGGAGGAATACTTAATGCATGACTTTGTCCATCTACATACCCACTCTGAGTACTCTCTTCTTGACGGGGCCGCAAGGATCGTCGATCTGGTGGAGGGAGCAAAGAAGCTCGGCATGAAGGCCCTGGCCCTGACGGATCACGGCGTAATGTATGGGGCGATCGAATTCTACGAAAAGGCTTTGGAGGCCGGGATAAAGCCAATAATCGGCTGCGAACTCTACCTAGCCCCAAGGAGCAGGTTCGATAAGACCTTCAAGAAGGATGACAACTCCTACCATCTGGTCCTTTTGGCTGAGAACAATCAGGGCTATACCAACTTGATGAAGCTGGTCTCGGCTGGCTTTCTAGAAGGCTTCTATTACAAACCCAGAATAGATAAGGAGATACTCGCCGCCCACAAGGACGGCCTCATTGCCCTCTCTGCTTGCATTGGCGGCGAGATACCTCAACTCATACTGGAGGGTAGGACTGATGAGGCCAAGGTGGTCGCAAAGGAGCTTTACGAACTCTTTGGTGAGGGCAACTTCTTTCTTGAGATTCAGGACCAGGGACTTAAAGAGGAGAAGATTGTCAACGAAGGCCTCATCGAAATATCCAAAGAGCTCTCCGTCCCCTTAGTTGCCACCAACGATATCCATTACGTAAAGAAAGAGGACCACACCGCCCACGATGTTCTGCTCTGCATCCAGACCGGCTCCTGTCTGGACGATGAAGATCGCTTGAGATTCGAGAGTGAAGAGTTCTACATGAAGGATGCTCACGAGATGAAAAAGCTCTTCTCTCACGTGCCAGATGCTCTTGAGAATACGGTCAAGATTGCAGAGAGATGCAACGTAAAGTTGGATCTGGGCCAGATACTCCTTCCCGATTATGAGGTTCCGGACGGCTACACGCTCGAGACCTATCTTGAGGAGCTTGCGAGAGAGGGCGCCCTGGAGAGATACGGCGAGCCTTTGACCGAAGAGGTATCTGAGCGTCTTGCTCACGAGCTCGGCGTCATCAAAGAGATGGGTTTTGCTGGTTATTTTCTGGTTGTCTGGGACTTTGTGAAATTTGCCAAAGATAACGGGATAAAAGTCGGCCCGGGCCGCGGCTCGGCGGCCGGCAGTATCGTATCATACGTCCTTGGCATTACCGATATCGACCCCTTAAAACACGGGCTCCTCTTCGAGCGCTTCCTAAATCCCGAGCGGACAAGTATGCCCGACATCGACATCGACTTCTGCATCGACCGCCGCGGTGAGGTTATCGAATACGTCTCTAACAAGTACGGCAAAGAGAATGTAGCCCAGATAATCACCTTCGGTACTATGGCCGCCCGGGCCGCCATTCGCGACGCGGGTAGGGTCTTCGGCTACCCTTACGGTATGGTTGACCGGATAGCCAAGCTGATACCGGAGATTCCCGGTATCTCGATCGAAAAATCGATGGAGCTCTCGCCCGAACTTGCCGATGAGGTCAAGGTCAATGAGGATACGAGACGGATAATCGATACGGCCAAGGCCTTAGAGGGTCTGGCCAGGCAGGATTCGATCCACGCGGCTGGCGTCGTCATCTCCAAAGGACCGCTGACCGATCACACCCCAATCCAGAAGAAGGGGGACGCCGAGACGGTAACCGAATATCCGATGGGAGCCATCGGCAAGATCGGTCTTCTCAAGATGGATTTTCTGGGTCTTCGGACCCTAACCGTTATCGCAAACGCGCTCAAAATTATCAAGCGGACCAGAGGTTTGGATATCGATATCAATAAGATACCTCTGGATGATGAGGCGACCTACAAGATGCTCGAAAGGGGCGAATCGATCGGAGTCTTCCAGTTGGAGAGCAGCGGTATGCGGGCGCTCCTCAGGGATCTTAAGCCGACGCTCTTCGACGATATCGTAGGTATCCTTGCCCTCTATCGCCCAGGGCCGCTTGGCAGCGGTATGGTCAAGGACTTCGTCGACCGCAAGCACGGGCGCTCCAAGGTTACCTACCCCCATCCAATCGTGGCCGATATCCTCAAAGAGACCTACGGCATCATCGTCTATCAAGAGCAGGTCATGCGGATAGCCAACGTCATGGGCGGTTTTAGTCTGGCCGAGGCCGACATCATGCGTGGGGCGATGAGCAAGAAGAAGCCGGAGGTTCTAACCAGGCTTCGCGATAAATTCATCGGCGGGGCGGCCGCAAAGGAGATCGGCAGCAAGACGGCCGGCGAGGTCTTCGATCTCGTCCTTCATTTCGCCGGCTACGGCTTCAATAAATCTCATAGCACGGCTTACGCTGTCATCGCCTATCAGACTGCATATCTCAAGGCTAACTATCCGGTCGAGTTCATGGCGGCCCTTCTCTCCAGCGTTATGGGGACCAAAGATAAGGTCCCCTTCTATATAAACGAATGCCGCGGTCTTGGCATCGAGGTTCTACCGCCCGATGTCAACGAGAGTTTTTCCGATTTTACGGTGGTCGGCGGCTCGATAAGGTTTGGGCTAAGCGCAGTAAGGAACGTTGGTCAGGGACCGGTTGCGGCCATTGTGTCGGCCAGAAAAGAGGGCGGACCCTTCAAGTCTTTGCGGGACTTCTGTGAACGCGTCGATCTTGGGGTGATCAATAAGAAGTGTTTGGAGGGATTAATCAAAGGGGGAGCCTTCGATTTTACGGACGTCTCTAGGCGCGGCCTCATGGAGACGATGGAGTTTCTGGTCGAAGCCGGACATAAGAAACAGAAGGACCAAGAGACGGGTCAGTTCAGCCTCTTCGAGATGGAAGGAAACGAGATAGATACCGGCTGCGGCCCGGACGGCTCCGATATCGAAGAATATCCCAAGGAAGATCTCCTCGCGTTTGAGAAGGAGATGCTCGGGCTTTACGTCAGCGACCATCCTCTTTTGGGCGTCAAGGAACTTCTGGCAAATCAGGTCGATGCCACCCTGGTCGATCTGAATGAAGTCGACGATGGAAGCGTTCTCTGGGTCGGCGGCCTGATCGCCAAGATTAAGAGGATAAACACCAAAAAGGGCGAGATAATGCTCTTTGTTACGATTGAGGACTTAGATGGCGAAGTCGAAGTGATCGTCTTTCCCACCATCTATCAGAAATTTCGCGATCTCATAATCGAGGATAACGTCGTTCGCATCAAGGGCAGGGTTGATAAAAAAGAGGCCGGTGCCTTGAAGCTGATTGCTCTGGAACTCGAGACCCTGAAGTCGGAATTTATCGAGGGCGGCGACGCATCATCGGTCTTCATAAAAGTGGCCGCAGATAAGTTCACCAAAGGAGTCTTCGATAAACTAAAATCCATCCTGACCGCTCACAGTGGGGGTTCTTCACCCGTCTTTCTCCTCATCCAGGATGGGACCAAGACCACCAAAATGCGTCTTGGCAAGGATAACGGCGTTCATATTGGGGGCCGTTTTTTTGCTGAAGTCAAAGATCTTTTAGGTCCGCAGTCCGTCTTTGTCCGTCACGGCGAAAAGACCAATGGAGTTGGCGCAATCAAGAGTTGACGACAAGGGACGCCTCTGTTATCATTTCCATTTGTTAATAGTTTAATACTTTAATTAGCTAAAGAAAGAGGTCTTTTCATGGAGTCTACCAGGTCTTTCAGCTCAGTTCCGGCCGGGCTCAGAGACATATTACCGGCCGAAGCCGAAGAGAGAAGGGCCATCGAAGCCGAACTGCGGCAGGTCTTCGAGAGTTGGGGTTATCGCGAGATTATGACGCCCACCTTCGAGTATTTCGATAGCCTCGCAATAGAGGCTGGGAACACGATTCAAAGCGAGATCTTCAGGTTCTTTGATGTAGACGGCAGCCTCTTGGGGCTCAGGCCCGAGATGACGACGCCCATCGCAAGGGTCGTGTCCAAGAGAGGCGGTCCTCAAGGCTCGATCGACCGCCTCTACTATGCGGCGAGCGTATTTAGGCAGGAGCCTCCTCAAAGGGGCCAGCGGCGCGAGTTCTCTCAGGTCGGTCTGGAGCTAATCGGATCGACTGGGCCTGCGGCCGACGCCGAAGTAGTCCTGGTTTTAATCGAATCCCTACTAAAGAGCAAGCTGAAGGACTTCAAGATCGCCATCGGCAGGGTCGATTTCTTGACCGCATCACTTACCGGGCTTGGTGCTCAAAAAGAACTCATCCAGAGGGTTCAGAGCCTGCTCACCGACAAGGACTTGGTCGAAGCCAAGAGGGCCATCACGGCGAGCTCACTTCCTCAAGGGGCGAAGGATGATGTCTTGGGACTATTCTCACTAAAAGGAGATATCTCCGCCCTGAGCCGGGCCGAAAGATACGCTAAGGACGAGGCGTCCGTAAAGATTCTATCGGAACTCAAATCGTTGGCCGAGAAGATCTCCTTATATGGTCTAGAGGACTTCGTGGCCTTCGATTTTGGGATGGTCAAGGATTTTGATTACTATACCGGGATCGTCTTTGAAGCCTATTCGCCCAACTTGGGATTTCCCATCGGCTCTGGCGGCCGGTATGACAATTTGATAAGCGAGTTCTCATCAGCTCGTCCGGCTTGCGGTTTTGCTTTGGGACTGGAGAGACTACACATAGCCCTCTCGGAAGCCAAGCTTCTGAAGCGAAACGGTGAGGCGAGGGTTCTGGTGGTTCCCTTCAATGATGCCGAGGCTACCTTCCTCATCTCAAAGGAGTCGAGGGCCGCCGGTTTTAAGACAGAGATAGCTCCCTTGGGCAGAAGCCTGGATGATTGCAGGGAGCTTTTTGAGGGGACTAATTTCAAGTTCATCATATGGCCCGCCTCTTCTAATGGGGAGATCGAAATACTCGACATAAAAGAGGACAAGACCACCAAAGCGAAGCTTGGCGGAATAAAGGGGGTGCTGACTTGAGCTATCTAAAAGTGGTCCTCTCCAAAGGAGCCGTCTTCGATGATACTATTAATATTTTAGAGAAGGCTGGCTTTGAGGTTGCGCCACTTAGGGAGGAGACTCGCAAGCTCGAGATACTCAGCGAAAAGGACGGTATCGAATATATCCTTTCTCGCCCCTTCGACACCCCGACCTTTGTCGAGCAGGGTGCGGCCGATCTTGGAGTCGTTGGTAAGGATGTCCTCATGGAAATGGGGAAAAAGGTCTTTGAGCTCCTTGATTTGGGGTACGGACAATGCCGTTTCGTTAGGGCGGCCTTGGCTGGGACGGAGAGCGAAAGGGCTGAGAGTTATCGCTATCTTGGTCAAATCAGGGTGGCTACAAAATACGTTCGGGTCACCGAGGATTACTTCTCTGCAAGGGGCATCCAGGCCGAGATCATAAAACTACACGGTTCGGTGGAGCTCGCCCCTTTAACTGGGCTCGCCGATGAGATAATCGATCTCGCCTCGACCGGACGGACCTTGAAGGAGAATGATCTGGTTGTCATCGACGAGGTAGCAACCTCCTCAGCCAGGCTCATCGCCAACCAAGTCAGTTACCGCTCAAGTTACGAAAGGGCCCTGGATTTCTCAAACAGGCTCGAAGGGGTGCTGAGTAAATGATTGAGATTGAGGAGCTTGCTCCCGATATAAGCGAAGAAGAGATGGCGGTCACGCTTCCCAAGCGGTCTCTGGATGAGTCCAAAACCGAACTCGTTCAAAGGATCATAGATAAGGTTAGGTCGAAGGGTGACTCGGCTTTAAGGGGTTTTGCTGCTCAATTCGATGGGGCCGACCTAAAAGGGATCCCACTTGCCATTCAAGCCGAGGAGTTCAGAGAGGCCAGAGGCATGGCCGGCAAGGACTTTGTCCAAGCAATCAATCTTGCCAAGGAAAGAATTTGGCGATATCACGAAAAGCAGATTCAAGAGTCCTGGTTCGACAAGAGCGAGGCGGGGGTGCTTCTAGGCCAGAAGGTCTCTCCGATCGGCCGGGTTGGGATATACGTTCCTGGCGGAACGGCCGCCTATCCCTCTTCAGTTTTGATGAACGCGCTGCCGGCCCAGGTAGCCGGGGTTAATGAGATAGCCATGTGCGTTCCTTGCGATGAGAATGGCCGGGTCAATCCCTATACTTTGACCGCCGCAGCCGAGATTGGTGTTAAGGAAGTCTATAGGGTCGGCGGAGCCGGAGCCATAGCCGCACTAGCCTATGGGACCGAGAGCATCAAGCGAGTGGACAAGATAACCGGCCCCGGCAATATCTACGTGACCCTCGCCAAAAAACTTGTCTTTGGAGTTGTCGATATCGACATGCTGGCCGGTCCGAGCGAGATCGTCATAATCGCCGATGAGGGCTCAAACGCCAAATATATTGCAGCCGACATGCTCGGTCAGGCCGAACATGACCAAGATGCCATGGCCGTCCTCATAACCACCTCGAGGAAACTTGCCGAGGATGTCCTCGCCGAGCTTGAGCTTCAACTTGAAAGCCTTGCCAGAGGTGATGTCGCAAAAGAAGCTTTGAAGAGGTGGGCGAGGATATTTCTGGTCAAAAGACTTGATGAGGCTCTTCGAATGGCCAACCTGATAGCTCCGGAGCACTTAGAGATAATGACGGCCAAGCCGGAAGCACTTCTGGCCGATGTTAGAAATGCCGGAGCCGTATTCTTGGGAGAGTATACGCCGGAGGCTCTTGGCGATTATGCGGCCGGCAGCAATCACATACTGCCCACCATGGGTACGGCGGCTTTCTCTTCACCCCTTGGAGTCCATGACTTCGTCAAGCGGACCAGCGTATTATCATTTGATCAGAAGGAGTTCAAACGACTCGCCCCCGCCGTTGAGATCTTGGCCGAGGCGGAAGGCTTAAGCGCCCACTCAAAATCGATATCAGTTAGGATGATGGATGTTGAATGAGATCGTCTCTCCAAGAAATGAGCTCTCCGCTTTGAGGGCCTATACTCCCGCTACCGAGGAGGCGGCGGTAATCCTCTCAGCCAATGAGAGTCCATTCAACCTGCCAAAAGAACTGGTGGAGAAGATAAAGGCCGAGCTCGACGATTTCAGATTCAATCGCTATCCTGATCCCGGCGGTCGCAAGCTTATCGGTCAAATATCCCAGGCCTATGGCTTGGAGGTCGAAAGCGTGATTCTTGGCAACGGTTCCGATGAGCTCATCGAGTATCTTGCCATCGCCTATGGAGGACGGGGCCGCTCATCACTCACCTTCGATCCAACCTTCAGCATGTATGAAATAATATCGGTGGCAAACGGTCTCTTTATGAAAAACCTCAAGAGGACGGCCTCTTTCGATATCGATATCGGAGAAGCGCTGGATGAGATAGACAAGCTTGAGCCGACCCTGATATTCATCTGTAATCCCAATAATCCGACCGGAAATTTTATCGGCCTAGGTGACATAGAACGTATAGTCGAAAGGGCGAGCGGTCTTGTGGTGGTGGACGAGGCTTACGGCGAATTCTCCGACTATAGCGCAGCCTCTTTGATGAGAGGTTACAAAAACCTGGTGGTCCTAAGGACATTTTCCAAGGCCTTCTCCTTGGCTTCGCTTAGGATAGGCTATATGCTGGCCTCAAAAGAGGTGGCCGAAAATATCCAAAAGGTCAGACTTCCCTTCAATACCGACGCCTTCTCTCAACTTGTGGCAAGGATGGTCTTTGAGAACAGGGATCTCTTCAAGGATAGGATTGATGAGATAAAACGCTCAAGAGATGAGCTCTTTGTCGAGCTGAATAAGATCCCTTCGGTTAGACCCTTTCCCTCGAAAGCTAACTTCATCCTGTTTGAGGTGGAGGGGGCAGCCAAGGTTTACCGAGCTCTAGTAGAGCGGGGGATCCTGGTGCGCGATTTCGGATCCGATTCCCTCTTAAAGGACTTCTTAAGAGTGACCGTTGGAAGCTCGGCTGAAAATTGGGCTTTCTTGGAGGCGCTCTTTGAGGCGACTTCGGAGAACGCCTATGTTTGAAGGCTACGAGCAGCTGGCCGACGGCCTCTTCGCCACCCCTGCCGCTGCCGGGCTCATCGGAAGGCTCGACACCATCATCTTGGATATCGATGGCGTCATACTAAACGTTACGGCCTCATTTAGGCGGGCCATCTGTCTGACCACCCAGTTCTACTTCGAAGAGTACCTTAAGTGGCCGGCCGGTCCCACCCTGATAGAGCCCAAGGAGACGCAAGCCTTCAAGTTGGCTGGCGGTTTCAATAACGATTGGGAGTTGACATACGCTGTTATCCTATTCTATTTGGCGAGATCTCAAGTGACGGGCTCGAAGGATCTGGCCATCTTGCGAGGGGACGGCCGGCCACTCATCGACTTTACCAAAGAACTCAAGAGGCTGGGCGGCGGCCTTAAGACGGCGAATAGACTTATTGCAGGCACTTTTGCCGCTTCAGAAAGGATAAATGAGCTCTGGAATCGAAGTATTATCAAACAAATCTTTCAAGAGATATATGCTGGCACGGACCACTGTAAGGAGATATACGGCTTCGATCCGGCCTTCATCTTCGGAAAAGGCCTTTTAAACGAGGAAAAAGTTCTGATAGACAGGAGCCTGGTTGCTTCATTCTCACCCAAAGTTGGGGTGATAACGGGCAGGACCACGAAAGAGGCTGAGCTTGCACTAGAGAGGGCCGCCCTTTCGGAGTTGGTCAAAAAAGGTGGGGTCATCGCCGATGATGGAGGCAGAAGGAAGCCCGATCCCACTCTGATCGTGGAGCTTTCAGAATTTTTCGAGACGCAGCTCGGAGTCTATATTGGCGATACCTTAGACGATCTCTTGACGGTCAATAACTTCAAGGCTCTTGATAGGAGCGAGACCTTTCTGTCCTGCATAGTATCAAGTGACCCCAAAGAGGCTGCGTGGTTCACTCAGAAAGGGGTCGATATCTTGACCGATTCGGCCGACAGGCTACTATTAGAGGCGAAGGCTAGGGCAAAAAATAAAAGGGAGCGTGATTGATGAATCGTAAGGGGAGCATTTCCAGAAAGACCAAAGAGACCGATATCGAGATTAATTTGGTCCTAGACGGTGAGGGCAAGGGAGACATATCCACCAAGCTGCCCTTCTTTGACCATATGCTCGACCTCTTCACCAAGCATGGTCTCTTTGACATCAAACTTTTAGCCGAAGGAGACCTTGAGATCGACGCCCATCACACCGTCGAGGACGTCGGCATCTGTTTGGGCCAGGTATTTCGCAAAGCTTTGGGCGATAAAAGGGGTATCAGGAGGTATGGTCATTCGATTATTCCGATGGATGAGGCTCTTGTGATGGTGGTGGTCGATATAAGCGGAAGGCCTCATCTCTTCTTCGATGTAGACATCGAGGCCGAATTCATCGGAGACTTCGAGACCGGTCTGATACTCGAGTTCTTTCACGCCTTCGTCAATCACTTCGCCATAACGCTTCACATCAAGCTCCTTGAGGGCAAGAATGCTCACCACTGTATTGAGGCCATCTTCAAGGGGTTGGCCAGAGCGCTCGATAAGGCCACTCAGGTCGATAGCAGGCTTTCCGACGTTCCATCGACCAAGGGCGTTATTTAGGGGAGATAATATTTGATAGCGATTGTCGATTACGGAGCCGGAAACCTGCGTAGTGTCCAGAAGGGGTTTGAAAAGGTCGGGTTCTCAGCCTCAGTAACTTCAGACATCGAGAAGATAGCCGCATCAAGAGCCGTCGTCCTTCCCGGGGTTGGCGCCTTCAAAGATGCCGTAGAACTGCTCTCAAAGTCGGGTCTTGGCGATGCGGTCATCGAGTCAATAGATAAAGGCAAGCCATTCCTCGGAATTTGCCTCGGGCTACATCTCCTCTTCTCCCAGAGTGAAGAGCACGGCATAACCGAAGGTCTTGGCGTCATCGAAGGCAGGGTGGTAAGGTTTCCCAAAGGGCGCAAGATACCGCATATTGGCTGGAACCGGATAAAGAAGGTCAAGGAGTCAGCTATTTTATCTGATGTGCCAGACGGCTCTTACCTATATTTCGTCCACTCCTATCACGCCGTACCGAATGATAAGGAGGTCATCTCGACGACGACCGATTATGGAATAGAGTTTGTCTCGAGCATAGCCAAGGGCAATCTATATGCCACCCAGTTTCATCCGGAAAAGAGCAGCGAGCTCGGACTCGCCATACTTAGAAGATTTGGAGAGATTGCAACTTGATAATCTATCCAGCCATAGATTTAAAATCTGGCAAATGCGTCCGCCTTTGTCAGGGAAAGATGGACGAGGTTACCGTCTACTCTGACGATCCCAAAGAGGTAGCTAAGCGGTGGCAGAGGGAGGGGGCCGAGTACATCCACGTCGTCGACTTGGACGGAGCCGTTACGGGAGCGCCCAAAAATTTAAGCCTCCTTGGCGAGATAGTAATGGCCACCAAGGTTCCGGTCCAATTCGGAGGGGGACTTCGAAGTCTTGACGTAATCGATAAGGTCTTTGAGATGGGCGTCAGCCGGGCTGTGGTCGGCACAGCCCTGATAAAGGATGAGGCCATGCTCAAAGGGGCCTGCTCGATTTATCCGGGAAGGATTGCGGTCGGCCTTGATGTTCGCTTTGGATATGTGGCCGTAAGCGGATGGGAGGAAGAGACCAAAGTTCTTGCGGTGGATCTGATAGGAAGATTGGAGGAACTCGGGGTAGCAAGGATAATATATACCGATATAATGGTGGACGGCACCTTGAAAGGGCCAAATCTTGCCGCCATTGAGAGCGTTGCCAAATCGACTAATGTACCGATTATAGCCTCGGGTGGGGTAGCTAGCTTGCAAGATCTGGCCGATCTGGCCGGCTTGAGTCCACTTGGCGTGGAGGGAGCGATAGTTGGCAAAGCCCTCTATGCGGGAGCTTTCACGCTCAAAGAGGCCCTAGAGGCGGTCAAATAGATGCTGGCAAAGAGGATAATCCCCTGTCTGGATATAAAAGAGGGAAGGGTTGTTAAGGGAGTAAATTTTGTCAATCTAATCGATGCCGGCGACCCGGTTGAGCTTGCCGCCGCCTATGACCAAGCTGGGGCGGATGAACTCGTTTTTCTGGATATAACCGCCTCCCATGAAGACAGGGAAATCGTCATAGACGTGGCTAGGAGGACTTCTGAGAAGGTCTTTATGCCCTTTACCATCGGCGGCGGCATAGGATCGGCGGCCGATTTCAGAAAGATGCTAGAGAGCGGAGCGGACAAGGTGTCGATCAATACCGCCGCCGTCAAGAACCCCGCCCTGATAAGGGAGGCCGCGATGAGATTTGGCAGTCAGTGCGTGGTCGTGGCCATAGATGCCAGAAGAGTCGGATCAAATCGCTGGGAGGTTTTTACTCATGGAGGGCGTAATAAGACGGGAATGGACGCCGCCCTCTGGGCGAAGCGGGCCGAGAGGCTCGGGGCCGGCGAGATACTTCTTACCAGCATGGATAGAGACGGCACGAAGGACGGCTACGATGTCCCATTGACCAGGGCGATAACAGCTAATGTAAATATCCCGGTCATCGCCTCGGGAGGAGCGGGAAAACTGGAGGACTTCCTGGAGGTTATAGTGGAGGCCGATGCCGATGCAGTTCTGGCCGCCTCCCTATTTCACTTTGGCGAGTTATCTATCAAAGAAGTCAAATACTATCTTGATAAAAATGGGGTCTTTGTGCGAATATAGGTTATGTTAAGGCGGGTATGTGGGCAGGAAATAGGAATCTTCTGCCCATTGAATTAATTCGAGCGAGAGGAGGGAAGATTTTATGGGCTCAAAAGAAGCAGAGGTTATTGCCAGGGTAGCTTTTACGATACTGGGAGTAGGTTTTTTTATCGGCATCACCCTGACGATTCAGTATTTGATATCTCACTTCAGCGGATCGTCGCATCACTAATCTTGCCGTCCAACCTTTTAAGTTGGAGCAAAAATAAAAGGAGGTAAATTAGTTGGATAGCAGAGTAGGTACACTCGTTTCTTTCTTCGCCATCGCTCTTGCAGCAATTTTTGGGGCTCGCTACATCTTCATGGTGATGATGGAGAAGGGTGCCAAAAAGGATGCTCAAAAAGACGAAGCAACCAAGGAATAACTGATTAATGATCGATTTTGAATTGAAATTTGATGAGAGCGGCCTGATTCCGGCCATAGTTCAGGATGCTTCAACGGGCGAGGTCTTGATGCTCGCCCATATGGATAAAGAGGCATTTAAGAGAACGCTTGAGACGGGCCGCTCTTGGTTTTGGAGCCGCAGCCGAAACGAGTACTGGCAAAAGGGCGAGACCTCGGGAAACTTTCAATACGTAAAAGAGATCAGATATGATTGCGATCAAGACTCCCTTCTCTTACTCGTTGAACCGGTCGGCCCCGCTTGCCATACCGGCCAAAGGTCCTGCTTCTACCGTAAGGTTGAGGGGCTTAAAATCGAGGACTTAAGCCTCGATCTCAAAGGGAGAGACGGGGGCCTCTCAGGCGAGTTAGATGAGTTATATCGCATAATAGCCCAGAGGAAGAGATCTCCAAGTCCATCCTCCTATACGGCCAGTCTCTTTGCGGCGGGAGAGAAGAAGATCTTGGGAAAGATCGAGGAGGAAGCGGATGAGGTAATCGACGCCGCTTTGAATAAGGACGACTCTGAGGTCGTCTGGGAGGTGGCTGACCTCCTCTATCATCTCCTCGTCCTCTTGGCGGCAAGGGGCATCGAGCTTTCAAGAGTAAAAGAGGAGCTTTCAGGCAGAAAGAAATAGCCCGTCCATCTTTTGGTCTCGTTCGTCAAGCTCTTAAATTACTTCGATAATTTTAAGCAACCAACCGTAAATAATCAATCACTTGGAAACCATCGGCCCCACTAGAGGGGCATCATTCTTAGCATCTCGTTAAGCGGATTAAAAATTATCTTCTTTTTCCGAGGGCTTTTGGATTATGGAAGAGACCGGCTATAAGCTAAAATTGGCAAAAAGTGAAAGTGATTTTGAGGCGGCCAGGCGCCTCTTTCTGGAGTATGCCGACTACATTGGGATGGATCTCTCCTTTCAAAACTTCGACGACGAGCTTCGAGTGATTGCTGGCCACTACTCTAAGCACTTAGGAGGGATCATCCTTTTAATTGATGCAGCAAAAGACGATGCCGTAGGCTGCGTCGCCCTCAGAAGGTTTGAGGGTGGTGTGGCCGAACTCAAAAGAATGTACATCAAAGAGTCTTACCGTGGAAGGGGCCCTGGGGACCGGTTGATGGAGCGGGCGATTGCTCTTGCAAGAGAGTTCGGCTACCAAAAGATCCGCTTGGATAGTATCGAAGAGATGACAGAAGCCCTCTCTCTGTATAAGAAATTCGGCTTCAAAGAGATGGAAGCGTATCGGTACAATCCTTTGGCGGGGGCAGTATTTCTGGAATTAGATCTTTGAGTTTATAATGGTCGTAAAGATCTTCAGGTCAAGAGATTCGGATGTTGATTATGACTGAGACGCTAAAGCTGCTAAGTGAGGTATTCGAGGCCGTCCTTGGCTTTATGCCCAAACTCACGGTGGGCATATTCGTCCTTGTCATCTTCTGGCTTGCCGGTTCGATATTTTTGAGGATTTCGCATACTTTGAGCCACAAGGTCAACCTTCCCAAGGATATTAGGATTCTCATCGGGCAGGTTACAAAGGCGGCCTTCTTGCTCGCCGGGCTGCTGACGGCCCTGGCCTTTATGGGCATAAAGCTCTCATCTCTCATCACCGCTCTTGGCCTGACCGGCTTTGCTCTCGGGGTTGCCCTAAAGGACGTCTTGGCCAACCTCTTATCCGGTCTGGTCATCCTGCTTAATCGTCCCTTCAAGATAAAGGATCGCATTGGCATATTGGAATTTGAGGGCCGGGTGGTCGATATCAACTTGAGGTACACGGTAGTAGAGACTCAAGAGGGGCCTATATTCATTCCAAACCAGGTCATCTTTGCCAATCCCCTTCGTGTCCTGAATGATTGAGTCTATAGCGTTTAACGGGTCTTATCGTCCGCCCATCGAGAGCGGACATTTTAAGGAGCGACTCTTGAAAGTTACCCTGGCCCAATTAAATCCGGTAGTTGGAGACATTGAGGGCAATCTGGCAAAACTTAAGGAAGCTACGAAGGTGGCGGTTGCCGATGGCTCCAGCCTATTGATACTTCCTGAACTCTTTCTGACCGGCTATCCGCCAAAGGATCTTCTAGAGAAGGATTGGTTCATCAAAAGGTGCGAGAAGGGTATCGAAGAGGTCCTCAAGCTATCTTGCCAGAATCCCGGCCTCGGCACAATATTGGGAGTCCCCATTCGGACAGGAAGCGGGGCGGGAAGGGGGCTCTATAACGCCGCCCTTCTTTTTAAGGGCGGCAGGATCGTCTTTAGCCAGGCCAAGTCGCTGCTTCCAGCCTACGATGTCTTTGACGAAGCGAGATATTTCGATTCCGCAAAAGAGGTGTCTACGCACGACCTTGATGGCAAGAGGCTTGCCATCACCATCTGCGAGGACGGCTGGAGCAACCCTGACTCTTCGAAGAGGAGGCCCTACAACGAGGATCCGATTGGTTTTCAGGCAAGCGAGCTGAAAGCCGAGCTTCTCATAAACATCTCTGCCTCCCCCTTCGAAGTCGGCAAAGAAGCGGAGCGTTTTTCCATATTTCAAAGTCACTCCAAGGCCCATCATCTTCCCCTCGTCTTTGTAAATCAGATCGGCGGCAATGATGAGCTCATCTTCGACGGGGCAAGTTTTGCCCTCGACACGCGGGGCAATCCGATTGAAATCCTCCCATCTTTCACCGAGGCCGTAAAGACGATAGACTTGATCGAAAGCGGCGACATGAACAGGCGAAGCCCGTTGAGCCGCATGGAGGAGGTCCATCGGGCCATCATCCTCGGGGTGAGCGATTACTTCAGAAAGACCGGCTTTACCGGGGCCGTGATAGGTCTTTCCGGGGGAATAGATTCGGCCGTTACCTGCGCTCTGGCAGCCCAGGCGCTTGGAGCAAAAAACGTCATGGGCGTATCCATGCCGGGGCCATTCTCCTCAAAGGGTAGCTTGAGGGATGCAAAGGGGCTTGCCAAGAATCTCTCGATAGAATACAGGGTCATTCCAATAGACTCCATAAATTCGGCCTATCTGGAGTCGCTCAAACCAGAATTTGAGGGACTTGCGCCCAATGAGGCCGAAGAGAATATTCAGGCGAGAATCCGGGGAAACATCCTGATGGCTTTGTCTAACAAGTTCGGTCACTTGGTTCTTGCGACTGGCAACAAGAGCGAGATGGCCGTTGGTTATTCCACTCTATATGGTGACATGAGCGGTGGACTGGCCGTGATTGCGGATCTGCCCAAGACGGCCGTCTATGAATTGGCCGCCTATCTCAATCGAGAAGCTGAGATAATTCCCCCCTCCACCATCGAAAAGGTGCCTTCGGCCGAACTCAGGGCCGACCAGAGGGATCAGGATACTCTGCCGCCCTATGAGATCTTGGATGCGATTCTTGAGCTCTATGTGGACGAGGGGCTCTCGATCAGCCAGATTGTCGAAAAGGGGTTTGATTTTACCACGGTCGGCTGGGTCGCCCGGGCCGTAAATCTTGCGGAACATAAGAGGCGCCAAGCTCCTCCCGGCCTCAAGTTGACCAGCAAATCTTTTGGGAGCGGGCGCCGCATGCCCATAGCTGCCAAATATAACCCGAGCTGATGGCCAATTAGAACTTCTTTCTGGCGAGGTATTTAAAGGTATTCAAGGAAGCTATGCAGCCTTGACCCGCCGCAACGATTATCTGCTTCTCGGGAACATCGGTCACGTCGCCGGCCGCAAACATGCCCCCTAGGTCAAGATCTCTAATCTTTCCGGTCTCATCTTCAACCGAGAGTCCGGTGACGAATCTTTCACCAAATATCCTCTTGCTCTTGGTGGAATTGAGTATCTCGACGTTATCGGCTACTTCGAGCTTTGAGATCATCACTTCGTCACCGTTAAGCTTATCATTTACGTTTATGATATGGACGGAGCTTGCTATCTTGGCCAGGCTTAAGGCGGCGTCAAGGGTAGAATTGCCGCCGGGCCTTCAAGATAATCTTCGTCAGCAATCTCGTCCCGGTCAAAGGGGTCAAATTTTTGATTGCCGCCCTCAGTGAGCTGGCAAAGGAGCACGATGATATTTTTTTGATGATTTCTGTTTTCCATATTGCTAGAATTATAAAATGGAAGCAGGCAGGTATTGTTTAATAAAAGATGGAAAGGGCTTTAGCTTAGTCGAGCTGGTGATCGTGATCTCGATTTTAGGGTTTCTGCTCGCGGTGGCCATACCGGTTTGGAATAGTTTCGTATCGAGCAGCAACCACAAAGCAGCCATCAGACAGGTGGCAACCGATATTCGTGAAACGCAGAGTAAGGCGATGGCTGAGTTAAAATACTATGGGATAGAGTTTGATGAGGGCGGAAGCTCTTACTCAATTTACTCTCACGAAACCGCAAACAATGCCGCACTCTTTGTTGCCGCCAATCTCGAGCAAGAAGTTTCGCTAAGCGACCTTAACGGCGTCTCTTTCAGCAGCATAACCTTCAACAATAGCTATGGGCCCGATAGGGTGATTTATAAAAAAGACGGCTCAATATCGGGGGTTGCCGGCTCAGTTTATCTTACCAACGGCAGCAAATTCCAGCAACTGAGCGTGGTTACAACCGGCAAGTTAACGATCAAATAGCGCTCAGCGCTTACGGTTGGCACAAACTTTTGCCATCAGCGGAAAGGCATTAATTGGTCTTCGCCAAAAAAGATTGTAAATGCTATCAAAATACTCTCTAATTGCCTCGGGGCGACGCATACAAGAACCTATAGATGTTAGCGCCTCATTTCCAGGTATCAGCTTAAAGTAGGTCTTGCGTAAAGGCCGAACGCTGCTCTTCCTGGAACCGGTATCTGTCGGATGATAGCCAATCCTCGTATCCAAAATCAGTCAGATTCGTTAATTATATATATCTTTTTGTCGATTAACTTAAATAAGGCTGCGTGCTGGTTCACGAGTGATTTTTCCCACCTTAAGTGTTATAATTTAAAAATGAAAAAAAACGCATGGGCGCCAAAAAAAACCGAAAAGGGCTTTAGTTTAGTCGAATTCATGCTCGTCATAGTCATCTTGGGTTTGCTTGTGGCCGTGGCCGTGCCGGTATGGGATGCCTTCGTCTCCGGCAGCAATCTGAAGGCGGCCGTAAGGCAAGTTGCAACCGATATAAGGGACATTCAAGGCGAGGCCATGGCCGAGCTTAAATATTATGGGATAGTATTTGATGAGGGTCTAAATACGTATCATATATATTCCTCCACAGACAAGGCAACACTTTTTACCGCCGCAGCTCCTGTGGGTAAGACCCTATCAGATGGGGCAACCTTCTCAAGAAGTGGCGGAGATCCGGTTACGTTCCTTAATAATCGTCTGATATTCAACAAAGATGGTTCCGCCGATGTTGTAAATCCCGAAGAGAGCATATATCTCCAAAACGATAAGGGTAGAGAGCGTTTCATAACGGTTGCCGCAACGGGCAAGGCAACGGTCAATTGATTTGCAGGAGTCCTTAAATGATAAAAAGGGAAGACGGCATATCGATAGTTGAGATAATGATTGCGGCAATGATAATGGCCATAGCATTGCTCGCCATGATGTATATGTTTCAGTTCAGCATAACTCACACCTCAGACTCTGGAGGTAAAACGGTCGCCGTTCAATTGGCTGTAGAGAAGCTGGAAGAGATTAGGAATATGGGCTATTCAAGCATAGACGATGCGTATTACCAGGCCGATGGATCCGACCCAGGCTCAGAGCCCGACTTCAAAACTCCGGCCGAGACGGTAAGCGGTCTAAGCGGGGGCACCCGCCAGGTAAGGATCTGCTATCAAGAAAATAATCTCAACAGCTATACGACACCGATAAATGTTATCGATGATCCGCCAAGGAGACTACTGAAGGTGTGGGTCAGGGTTAGCTGGACGGCCAATACCGGGCCTCGCTATCACGAGGAGGCGACCTTGATATATGGCGGTTAACAGAGAGGCTCCCCGTAGCGAAAGGGGGTTTACCTTGGCAGAAGTGATGGTCTACTCATTTCTTCTCGTCCTTATTCTAGCCGGTCTTTATACGCTTCTTGGTGGGGCGCTAAGATCTTGGCAGGCTGAGGATGACCTGGTCGAGGTTCAGCAAAATGCTAGGCTGGCCGTGGATAGGGTAGTATCTGAGATAAGGGGCGCAAAAAGCGTGGTCGATGATGCAACCTATGATTCCACCCCAAACGCGATATATTTGTGGGTGGATGAAGACGTTGATGGAGTAGTGGACGGGGGGGAGACTAGACTTTTTAGCTATGATTCAGGGAACAAGCGCCTACGTTATGGCTTAGGAGGCAATTCTCAATTGGCCGACTACGTGGAACCGATTCCTCCGGCCACCGGCAGCATTTTTACTTACTATCAAGGCGCAACGTCCATTGCGGTTGATGAGGAGAGGGCCAATCGGATAGCGATCGAATTTAGGATCGTCAAGGGCGATTTTAGCAAGAATTACAAGTCAAGCGTGCAGCTTAGAAATAAAAATCTGTAATGGTTTCAAGGGGGCGCAATGAAAATGATGAGGCTTAGGAGAGAGAAGGGCATGGCCATGGTCACGGCCATCATGCTGGTTTTAGCCTTTGCGGTTTTGGGAGGGGCTGCCATCATTGCGACCACTGGCGACGTTAGGATGAGCAAGAACTTAGAGGACTCCAATCAGGCCCTGGCCATCGCCGAGGCCGGGGCGAATTATGCAACTGTCAATCTGAAGGCCAACTGGGATTTTTTCTCAATAGCAAATCCCGCGGACACTATAGATGACTCAAAAAACTTCCCCAATCCGGCCGATAGCAACGCCAAGTTCGAGCTCAGGGTAACGGCCCCCGCCACAAATACGAGGGTCATCAACTCGACGGGCATAGGAGGCGACGCCAAGCGGATCGTTGAGGTTAAATTGAGCAGAATCAACATGGGTTACGCTTTCAGCCAGGTTTTACTGGCTAATCTGAACATAGGCTTTCGGGGGACGCTTCCCAAAACGGTTATGACTACGACCGGCAAAGCGCGCCTAAATGATTTTAATATCGTAGGCAAAGAGATTGATACGGAGCTTCGGGTTACCTCGGCTACCACCGGCAGCCCTCTGCCCCAGGTAAGCTTCGCGGGCGGCCCTGTAACCTATGGCCCGGGGGAATTGGTTACCACAGACTGGACTGCGCCGTCCATCTTCTCAGAGAGCGAGTCGAATATTTTAATCCCCTTCTTGACGTGGGACAAAGAGAAGGGCGGCTGGGATTACTTCGTCAGCAAAGATTATAGCAACACCGACCCTTGGCGGTCGACTACCCCCACGCCGGCCGTCTACTTCTTTTATAGCGATCCAGCCGGAAAAGGCGATGATGGCAGCGAATGGGATAAATGGGATGTGGTGGGGGCCGCAAGTGTAGAATTTAAGGTAAAAGGGAACGTCGCTACCGCTTACCCCGATGGCATAGTTAATTATCAAGTGAACAAAGGGCCGAGTCAAACGCTTAATAAAGGAGGGCTACAGCTTCCCGAAAACGCGATCATCGTGGTCAGAACGGTAAATCCAGCAAGCTCCACCAGAGAGATCACCGGCTATGCCCAGGTCTCTGGAGATGGCGCCTTCAAACATACCCTCATTTCTGATGGCCGGATAGAGATTATCGATGACGGTGCTCCAAATAACCTCTTATTTGATCCCAGCCCCATCAGATTGGCCTTGGCCGCCCCCATCATCGAGGTCACCGCTAACAGCGCTAACACGAGCCGCTCCATCCGCTTTGGCGAGAGCGGCAAAGGGGTTCTCGTCTATGCAAGCAGTGAGTTCTCGGCCCTTCCCTCGGCCAATGGCGGCCGCATACAGATGGATCTCTACGGCTCGCTGCTCTCTTTCGGCTCTATCGGTTTGGGCCAAAACGCAGTCAGCGGCATCCCTTCGGGTAACAACGGTCTCCATCTCTTTAGTTTGGAAAGTGATGTCAGTTATGTTAACAATCTATATAGTATGTTTAACACAAGCGGCGACAAGATATTCCAGCTCTTCAAGGGGCCCAAAGGCACTGATGGAGATGATGATCAGCCTGGCTGGACAAGACGTTGGACGGATTATATAAAATTTGGGGAATTTTCAAATAATTTTAGCGCATACGAAGACATTGACTTCAGCGGCGATGTTATAGTCGTCAATTCTTGGAAGGATATCCGCTAATGAAATTACTTCAAAATGGCGATAAAAGTGGTTAATATACCCTCAAAATATTGACACTTGCTCCACTTTTGGGGTATTTTTATTCAAATTTATTAATTTTTGGATTAAATGTTAAAAACTCATAAAAAACCCGCCCAAGGTTTGTCACATTCAGTTCTGTCCTCTTGCAAAAAGGGATGGTGGTTTTAAGTTACGCCCCCTTTAAGTCGATTTCCCAAAAGAGATATTTGGCTTTAAAATTGATAATGTTTACAACGATAAGCTTGCTCTGTCATGATGGACTCTTTGGGCTTTGCTTAAGTATAAGCTTAAATTGGAGTAGTTAATTGGGCCTCTTTGGGATCAAAGCTTCAAAAAAACCGGTCGGTCTGGATATCGGAAGCAAACACATACGGGTGGTTGAGATGGGCCGCTCTCATGGCAGGCCCGCCATATCTCGCTATGGAATGATAGACATACCTCCCGGCGTGATGGTTGAGGGCGAAATAACCGACGTCAATGCCATGGCAGAACTTTTAAAAGAGCTCTGGAAGAAGGCCAAGATCTCTCAGAGCGAAGTCCACCTTGGGGTGGCCAATCAGAAGGTGATCGCAAGGCTCATCGAATTTCCGCTTATGACTCGAGATGAGCTTGAGGGGGCGATTGAGTTTCAGGCCCAAGAGTTTATTCCGATACCCTTGGAAGAGGCAGTCCTCGACTTCGAGATCTTAGGCGAGGTCACCACCGAAGAGGGCGAACGTAAAGTCGAGATTCTTCTGGTCGCGGCTCAAAAAGACATGGTCTACCGTCATGTGGAGGCTCTGGAGAAGGCCGGCTTAAAACCGATAGCCGTCGATTTATCCTCGCTCGCCATAGCCAGAGCAAATCTCTATGGCGGCCAGGCTTCCCCTGAGTCCGAAAGCCAGCCTCAGGCGATAACCGCATTCATAAACATAGAATCCGGTCTAACCAACATAGTCATAGCCGAAAATGATAAGGTCAGGTTCACTCGCGTCTCGGGACTTGCCGGTGACGATTTCTCTCAGAAGGTGGCCGACCTCTTAGTCATTCCGCTCTCTCAGGCGAAAAAACTCAAAGCAGAAATCGGTCTCTCACCCAATCCGGACGAGAAACTAGGTGACGTTTTGCCCGAATACGTCGATGATATGGATAGGGTCAAGTTGGTCAGAGAAATACTGATCCAAGAGGCGGAGAGGTTCGTCAATGAGATCAAGCGCTCCTTCAATTTCTATCTCACCCAGACCGGCGGCAAAGTGGTAAATAGGGTCGTTTTGACGGGCGGTGGCTCGGTCTTTAGAAATCTCGATTTATTCATGAGTCAGGCCCTCGGCATCACGACGGTGTTTGGCAAATTTTTAGATCGCTTTGCGGTTAGAGACCCCCGCTTAAAGCAGGATGTAGAGAAGGATGAACCCTCGCTGGCCGTAAGCATCGGCCTGGCTTTAAGGGAGTTTGAGTAATGGCCATCAACCTTTTGCTCAGAGATATCCAGGAAAAGAGGCGCAAAGAGAGACAGGTTGGCTCAATGATGCTTGGGGCGACCAGCTTGATTTTTGTTATGGTCGTAACCTATGTTGTCCTATATATGGTTATTCAGCGGGAAGAGGCCGACCTTGCCGGGTTAAACAGGGATCTCACCACGATAAATGAAGAGATAGTAACCTATAAGCAATTTGAGGAGAGAAAGACTGAATTTGACAATAGGAATTCCTTGGTCGAAGTCTCCATTGCCGGCGAACTGGCCTTAGATAAGATGCTAAATGAGGTCAGCATGATCATTCCTACCAACGTCTGGTTGACGTCATTAAATTTGGGCTATGAGGGTGGGTTTGAGGTATCCGGCTACACCTATGACTTTCCATCCGTCGCCCAATGGCTGATCATGAACGACAAGATGAAATTGCTCGAAGATATATGGCTAAATAACGCGGCCAAGACAGATTACGAAGGAAACGAGATGGTTCAGTTCTCCTCCAAGGCCCGCGTCCCGTTCTCTAAAGCGGAAGAATCCGCCAAGCAGAGTCCTCAGGGCGAAGGGGGTGGCAGTCAGTGAACCTTAAGATTTCACCAAGGGAGCAACTTATGCTAATTGCCGCTTCAGCCTTTCTCCTTCTCGTCTTGTTCGGCTTCTTTGTGGTCTATCCAAATGTCTCCAAGATAATCCAGCTAAACGGGGAACAGGATAACGTCTCAAGGGAGTTGAGTTCAGCCGAGGCGACCCTAACTCGCCTGAAAGCCCTTAAGCGGGACGCCTCCAAACTCGAAGCTGATCTGGCAAAACTTAAGATCAGGCTCCCTGATGAATCTGAGATACCGACTCTGATAATAGACGTCAACAAGATCGCCAAGGATGCAGGCATAGAGTTCATTCAGGTCGCCCAGAGTGAGTGGGTGGGGGGTGAGGGTTATACGGAGATACCGCTCAACATCACCATGGAGGGTCGCTACTTCGATATCATAGACTTCCTCTATCGTCTCCGTCATCACGCAAGGGAGATAGTGGTGATGAGCATAAACATTGCCGAGGGACCGGACGGGCTGCCTCAGGTATCGGCGACCATCGATGCCAAGACCTTCACGCTTAAGGCGCCGCTTAAAGAAGGGGCCGAACAGACTCAGCCCGGAGCAGGGGGAGTCTGACATTGGATGCGCTCAAAGCTTTT
Organism: Actinomycetota bacterium; assembly: GCA_030017835.1. Taxonomy (NCBI): domain Bacteria; kingdom Bacillati; phylum Actinomycetota; species Actinomycetota bacterium. Next base: position 26,932 of record JASEGU010000001.1, read on the forward strand.
CTCAAAACCAGAGTTGGTCAACTCGCGGTCGCTATGGTCGTCCTCGGTCTGATGCTGGGGGCTTTACTTGTAGGTCCACAAATCATGGATATGTTAAATCCATCCTCCGATGTGCCCGATGTTACAAGGACCACCACCTCGACGGCTGATCAAGACGAGACCAAGACCGAAGAGACCCTGGTTGACGCAACCGATAAGTATGATATCTATGAGTCCAAAGATCCTTTTAAACCCCTGATCAAGGCGGCTACTCCCGGCGACGACGCCGACGGCACCGATGGAACCGGCGGAACTAGCTCGAATGCCTTGGTTGTTGAGAGCATAGTTTTGGAGAACGGAATCTACTACGCCAACATAACCTACGGGGGGACGTCCCATAAGGTCAAAGACGGCGACAGGGTGGGGACATCTCCCTATGAGGTCGTCTCGATAACGGCGGATAGGGTACTTCTTCTATACGGCGACGAAGCGACGCCAGCCACCCCCGGCGAAGAGATAATAAAGTAATGCCCCTTTGCAAAGAAAGGAACCCCAGGCGACCGTTAGTTTGGCGCCTTTTTCTTCATCTGAATTTGTGCTCTAACTATTTTGAGGTGGAAAGATGATAAAATTTTCAACCGCGGGCGAATCACACGGTCCGGCTCTTGTGACGATAGTCGAAGGGGTTCCGGCCGGCCTTTCAATCAAAATAGATTCTATAAACTTCGAGCTCAAGCGGAGAAAGCTAGGCTATGGCCGTGGCGGACGGATGGATATCGAGACCGATAAAGCGGTGATCCTTTCGGGCGTCCGCCACGCAAGGAGCCTGGGAAGTCCGATTGCCCTAATGATAGAGAATCTCGACCACAAGAACTGGTCGACCCTGATGGCGACCGACGAGGTTAGCAAGGAAGCAGAAAGGATCACCGCGGCCCGGCCGGGCCACGCGGATCTTGCCGGCATGATGAAGATGGGTCTCTTTGACGTGCGCGACGTCTTGGAGAGGGCGAGTGCGCGCGAGACGGCGGCCAGGGTTGCGGCCGGCGCCATCTTCAAGCTAATACTGAAGGAGCTTGGCATCGAAGTATTGAGCCACGTTGTTAGCATAGGCAGAGTCGAGTCTAAGCCTGAAAGGCTTCCTGTGCCGAAGGATTTGGAAGCGATAGACGCCTCTCCCGTCCGCTCCTTCTCGCCCAAAGACGAGAAGGCCATGATTGAGGAGATTGAGCGCGCCAAAGATGCGGGCCACTCCGTTGGCGGTATTTTCGAGGTCTTAGCCTATGGGGCGCCGCCTGGTCTTGGCGGCTATCAATCTTTTACCGAACGCCTGGACGCAAGACTGGCCTCGGCCGTCATGTCGATTCCGGCCATAAAGGGAGTCGAATTTGGACGAGGCTTTGAGTTGGCTCATCTGCCCGGAGATGAAGCCCACGATGAGATATTCCACGATAAAGTGAGGGGCTTCTTCAGGAAGACCAACTTTGCTGGCGGTCTGGAGGGCGGCATGACCAATGGGGAGACGCTTATCTTGCGGGCGGCCATGAAGCCGATACCGACCCTTGTCAAACCGCTTAAGACGGTGGACATAGTAAGCAAGGAAGAGAAAGAGGCGCTTAAAGAGCGCTCGGACGTCTGCGCCGTTGCCGCCGCCGCCGTGGTAGCCGAATCTATGGTTGCCTTTGAAATCGCGCGGGCCGCTTTGGAAAAGTTCGGCGGCGATTCTCTGTCCGATCTTAAGGTCAACTACCGCTCTTACCTTAAGAGGATTGGAAGCATCTAAAACGACTAGCCCGTTATCTATATGCGCATTTTAAAGGGGCCACAAAATTGAAGAATATCATCCTGATCGGTTTCATGGGCTCTGGTAAGAGCACGGTCGGAAAGCTGCTGGCAAAAGACCTTAAAGCCCGGTTTATCGACCTAGATGAAGAGATAGAAAAACGTGAAAGAAGGAGCATAAAGAGCATTTTTATGAGCGATGGCGAGGAGGCCTTCAGAAAGCTTGAGGCAGAGATGGTGGGAGAGGCCTCGGCTCTTAAGGGACGCGTGATAGCTTGCGGCGGCGGCGTTGTCATCGACAAAAATAATGTCGAGCGCCTCAAAGGGAGCGGCGTCTTGATCTATCTCAAGGCCGATCTTGATACCTTGATCGAAAGGGCCACCAGGACCTCTCACCGTCCCCTGCTTGAGGGTGACGACCCCAAGGAGAAGGCGCGCTCTCTTCTTGAAACTAGAGAACCCCTTTATGAGGCGGCCGCGGACAGGGTTATCAATACTTCCGGCCTCAGCCTGGATGAAGTCGTTTTAAGTATCAAGGAAGTCATATGAGCGAACAGAGACGGGTAAGGGTCAATCTGAGATCGAAAAGCTATGACATATTGATTGGCTCCGGAACGCTTGAAGAGATCGGTCGTCATTTGCCCTTATTAACCTCGTCGAAAAGGGCCTTTCTAATTAGCAATCCGACGGTTTTTGAAATATACGGCCCGCGGGTCTTGGGCAATTTAAAGGCCGCTGGCTTTGAGGTCATATCGCTAAATGTCGAAGAGGGCGAGGAGACGAAGTCTCTCGAATCGGCCGCTTATCTCTACGGCGAATTGGTCGAGAACCTCGCCAACCGCAGGGACCCGGTCATAGCGCTTGGCGGCGGCGTCATCGGGGATCTGGCTGGCTTTGTGGCCGCGACGTTCATGCGGGGCATGCCCTTCATCCAGGTACCCACCACCCTCTTATCCCAGGTCGATAGCAGCGTAGGCGGCAAGACGGCCGTCAACTTGCCCGAGGCCAAAAATATGGTTGGCGTCTTCTACCAGCCAAAACTCGTCCTGATCGATACGGATACCCTAAAAAGTCTGGACCCAAGGGAGCTCAAAGCTGGTTTTGCCGAGGTCATCAAGTGCGGTTTCTTGATTGGAAACGATTTTTTATCTTTTCTGGAAGATGAGATGGATCGGATCTTTGCCCTTGACGAAGTTGCGGTCTCTAAGGTGATCGAGACCTGCTGCAATTTTAAGGCAAGAGTCGTCGAAGAGGATGAGGAGGATTTTGGCAAAAGAGCCATCCTAAACTACGGTCACACCATCGGACACGCTCTGGAATCGCTCTTCGGTTTTGCCAAATATAGACACGGCGAAGCGATAGCGGTCGGGATGGTTTGCGCGGCCAAAATATCGCACAGGTTGGGACTTCTGGATGAAGAGTCGCTTGAACGCCACATAAGGATAATCTCGAAAGCCAGTCTCGAATATGAGCTTCCCAAGATATCGGCCGATCAGCTAATTCGTCAGATTATGTTGGATAAAAAGGGCGAGAGGGCAGAGGTCAACTTCATTTTGCTGGAAAAGGCGGGCAAGCCGATCATTAAGAGACTGAAGATCGCTGAAGCGGTAGCTCTTTTGGAAATTTAGCGGCTATCATATTTTTGGATTGTTCAAATTCCACCAACTGTTATAAAATCTTGAATTAAGCTTTACAAATCAATCTCGGGCAAACAGGGAAACAAGATGAAGAAGATAATTGTCATAAACGGGCCGAATTTGAATCTTCTGGGCCAGCGCGAAGTTGAGACTTACGGGCGGATGAATCTTAAAGAGCTCTCGGCTCAGCTCGCAGAGATCGCTAAAAACCATGGCTCTATGATCGACTTTTTCCAATCCAACCATGAAGGCGAGATAGTCGATAAGATTCAGAGCTCAAAGGGAGAGTATGATCTCGCAATAATCAATCCGGCCGCTTTTACCCATTACAGCATCGCCATCCGCGACGCCATAGCCTCAATCGATCTTCCAGTCATCGAAGTCCACCTCTCAAATATCTATGCCCGAGAGGAGTTCCGGGAAAAATCGGTCATCGCTCCCGTCTGCGTGGGGCAGATATCCGGCCTTGGGCCATTCAGCTACGTGGCCGCTCTTCTGGCCGCTATTGATATGCTCAAAAGCTAATTGTGGGGGTAACTTAAGATAGATTTGCGTCTGTCCCGAATAGAAAAGACTCTAGCAGAGAAACAGCTCGACATCTTCCTCATCACTAAACCTGAAAACATCTTCTATTTAACCGGCTTCTTTGGTTCAAGTGGAATCTTCTTAATTGGCGGCAAGGGCGCCCATCTTTTGGTAGATTTTCGCTATCTTGAAGATGCAAAGGAGAAGATAGGCGACCGTCCAATCGAGATCAACCTGGTCAAAGATGGCTATATAGACTCCCTTGCGCATCTGATCTCTAATGGCAAGAGGCTCGGCTATGAGGCGGATCATCTGACCGTTGCGAAATATAGGGGGTTGAAAGAGAGGCTCTCACAAGCTGAACTCGTTTCGACTCAAGGAGTAATAGAGGGTTTTCGTCAAGTTAAAGACGAGAGCGAGATAGAGAAGATCACTGAAGCAGCCGCCATAACCGACCTCGTATTTCAAGATATCATAGGTCAAATCGGGCCGGGCGCAACCGAAAGAGGGGTGGCGGCCACAATTGAGCAACTGATAAGAGCCCGCGGCGGCGAGAGGGCCGCCTTCGATGTAATCGTGGCGAGTGGACCCAACTCTGCCCGGCCCCATGCTGCGGTTACCTCAAGGAGGCTTGCCCGCGGCGACTTTGTAAAATTGGATTTTGGAGCCGCCATCGGCGGTTATTGTTCCGACATGACAAGGATGGTCCATCTGGGGCCAGCCTCGAATGAGGAGAGGGATATCTATGAACTCGCCCGCCGGGCCCAAGAGACGGCCTTAAGCTCAATAAGGGCGAAGATGAGCGAGAGGGAGGCCGACGCCACCTCTCGCGGTATCATAATTGCGGCCGGCTTTGGTGATAATTTTGCACACGGCCTCGGCCATGGCGTCGGCCTCGAGATACATGAAAGGCCCACGCTCTCTCCAAAGGGGGATAAAACCCTAGAAGAGGGGATGGTCTTTACGATAGAGCCGGCAATCTACTTTGAGGGGAGATTTGGAGTGCGCATAGAGGATACCGTACTTCTTGAAGGCGGCGGCATTAAGCCTTTAAATAAGGTGCCCAAAGAGCTGATCGAGATTTAAATAGCCCGCAAAATTCTATCGATTTAAACATGAGCAAAGGAGCCAGGTGATTACCACAAATCAATTCAAGACCGGAATGACCATCGACATCGACGGAACCCTATACGGGATAGTCAATTTTCAACACGTAAAGCCGGGCAAGGGCGGCGCCTTTGTCCGGACCAAGCTCAAGAACATAATGACTGGAGCGGTCATCGATAAGACCTTTCGAGCCGGCGAAAAGGTCGAGCAGGCCCACTTGGAGGGCAAGCGTATGCAGTTTCTATACAACGATGATGATACCTATCACTTCATGGATAGCGAGACTTACGATCAATTCACTCTCTCCAAGGAGGAGATGGGTGATGCGACTCTCTATCTCAAAGAGAACATGGAGGCCCACATAACCATGTTCGAGGGGAAACCGATCGGCATAGAGCCTCCAATTTTCGTCGAGCTTGAGGTGGTAGAGACCGAACCCGGCATAAAGGGGGATACCGTAAGCGGTGGGACCAAGTCGGCCACTTTGGAGACCGGGGTCGTCGTTCAGGTTCCTCTCTTCATAAGCGTCGGCGATGTCGTCAAGGTGGACACGCGGACAGCAGCCTATATAACCAGGGTGTAATCGGCTTTCGAAAACGGCATCGATAAAGTATAATTTATCCTCGACGAATTCAGAGAAGGGACCAGATGAGAGAGAAACCTATCGCCATAACCGATACCACCATCAGGGATGCGCATCAGTCACTCTGGGCCACCAGGATGAAGACAGAGGATATGGTGCCCATCCTCGAGAGGATGGATAAGGTCGGCTATCACTCTCTGGAGGCTTGGGGAGGAGCGACCTTTGATGCTCCTTTGCGCTTTCTGGACGAGAACCCCTGGGAGCGACTTCGCACCATCAAGAAGCATGTCAGAAATACCCCGCTTCAGATGTTGCTTAGAGGTCAGAACCTGGTCGGATACCGTCACTATTCTGACGACATAGTCCGCCGATTCGTTCATGTTGCTGCGAAGAACGGGATGAATATCTTTAGGAATTTCGATGCCCTAAACGATACCAGGAATCATCAGGTGGCCTGCGAAGCGATCAAAGAGGTCGGCGGCCACGTTCAGGCCGCCGTCTGTTATACCATTAGCCCCGTTCACACCCTTGAACATTACGTCGAGACAGCGGTAAAGCTGGCCGAGATGGGAGCCGACTCCATATGCATCAAAGATATGGCGGCACTTCTGTCACCCTACCGCACCTATAATTTGGTCAAAAGGTTCAAGGCCGAGCTCGATATCCCAATCCAACTTCATTGCCACTACATCGGCGGTATGGCTCCGATGAATTATTTGAAGGCCATCGAGGCAGGCGTCGATGGCATCGATACCGCAAGTGCTCCTTTAGCCTTTGGAAACTCTCAGCCGGCCGTCGAGATGATGGTCGCCTCTCTCAAAGATACGGCTTACGACTCTGGGCTAGACCTGGAAAAACTCTACGAGATCGCTGAGTACTGGGAGGATGTTCGCGAGAAGAAGGGCTTTCAGAGGGGGGTAACCTCCCTTACCCACATGAGGGTCTTTTCTCACCAAGTTCCGGGTGGCATGATATCGAACCTGGTAAGCCAACTTGCCGAGCAGAAATCGTCCGACCGTCTGCCCGAAGTCTTAGAAGAGATACCCAAGGTCAGAGCCGAAGTCGGTTATCCGCCGCTCGTCACTCCGCTTAGCCAGATAGTCGGCACTCAAGCCGTCATCAACGTCCTTAGCGGCAAGCGTTGGGGGATAATACCGGATGAGATGAAGGCATATGTGCGGGGTCATTACGGAAAGCCACCAGGGCCGATGTCGCCTGAGATAGAGGACTTGATACTGAAAGGGGAGGAGCGGCTGATCGAAAGGCCCGGCACCCTCATAAGGGAGACCTTTACTCAATATGAAAAGGAGCTTGGAGATCTCGCCCGGAGCGAAGAGGACGTCTTGATGTACGCCCTATTTCCTAAGATTGCCCGGGATTATCTGGAGAGACACAGAGAAGGCGTCGAAAAGACGGTCTTTCTAACCAGCAGACAAATTCAAGCCGTTAAGGGGGATGAAGCTATGGACATAGATCAGATAAAGGAACTCATAAAAATATTTGAGGATAGCGAAGTTGGAGAGCTATCGATCGAAGAGGGCGATACCAAGATTAACCTAAAAAAGAAGGCATCGAGTGGAAGCTTGACAGAGATCGCGTCACCTCACGAGGCTCAAGAGCGGCCAACCCAGAAAACCGCTGAGCAGATCCCAACGAGAAAAGACTACCCCGACGGCTGGAAAGAGATAAAGTCTCCGATGGTGGGAATGTTTTACCTAGCTCCCTCGCCTGATGCCGATCCTTTCGTCAAGGTCGGGGACGAGGTTAGCAAGGGTCAGACCCTCTGCATCCTTGAGGCCATGAAGCTTATGAATGAGATAACCATAGAAGAGGATGGGATCATCAGGGAAATCTTGATCGAAAACGCAAAGCCCGTCGAATATGGTCAACCGATCTTTCTCTATGAGCTGGTCTGATATGGATCACGAAGGGATAAACCTTGTTCAATAAGATACTCATAGCCAATCGCGGCGAGATCGCCCTAAGGATAATAAGGGCCTGCAAGGAGCTGGGGATAGCGACGGTTGCCGTCTACTCTGAGGCCGATAAGGAATCTCTCCACGTAAAGATGGCCGACGAAGCCGTCTGCATCGGACCAGCTCAGAGTGGACTCAGCTACCTAAATATTCCAAGCATCATAAGTGCGGCCGAACTGACCGGAGCTGAAGCGGTTCACCCCGGATACGGATTTTTGGCGGAAAACTCTTACTTTGCCGAAGTTCTTGGCTCATGCGATTTGACCTTCATCGGTCCCACCCCTAACGCCATCGAGCTGATGGGGCACAAGTCTGCGGCCAAAGATAAGGTGAAGGAGATAGGCGTCCCGACGATTCCCGGATCGGACGGCAAGATAGACGATCACAAGGAGGCATTGAAATTTGCCAAAAAGACCGGCTATCCCGTCATCATCAAGGCTTCGGCCGGCGGCGGGGGCAGGGGAATGCGGGCGGTTCAGAATGAGGCCGAGCTCATCGATCAGATCAAGATGGCTGAAACCGAGGCCAAAGCGGCCTTTGGTGACTCCGAAGTCTATATAGAAAAGTACCTAGAGGAGCCGCGTCACATCGAGTTTCAAATACTGGCAGACAAGTTTGGAAACGTCATACACCTTGGCGAGCGGGACTGTTCCATACAGCGCCGTCATCAGAAGCTGATCGAGGAGGCCCCTTCAGTGGCTCTCAGCACAAAGCTCCGCAAGGAGATGGGAGAGGCGGCCATAAAGATCGCCAAGGCCGTCGGCTATGAGAACGCGGGAACGGTAGAATTTCTCCTTGACAAGCATGGAGACTTTTACTTCATGGAGATGAATACGCGCGTCCAGGTAGAACATCCGGTGACCGAGGCTGTGACAGGAATCGATATCGTAAAAGAACAGATCAGGATCGCGGCCGGCGAAAAATTGAAACATACCCAGGGTGAGGTCAAGATAATCGGTCATGCCATCGAATTTCGGATAAATGCCGAAGATCCGACCAAGAACTTCATGCCTCAAGCCGGTGATGTCAAACTTTACAACCCGCCGGGCGGCCCGGGCGTTCGCGTTGATAGCCATCTCTATTCCGGCTATCGGGTTCCTCCCTACTACGATTCACTCATCGCCAAATTGATAGTCTGGGGAGAGACCAGAGACGAGGCCATAATCCGCTCAAAGAGGGTCTTGGAGGAGTTCATAGTGGTCGGCATCGAGACGATCGTACCCTTTCACCTAAAGGTCATAGATAACGCCTTTTTCAAGAAGGGTGAGATATACACCAATTTTGTCGCCCGAAGGATAATGGAGGATTGAAAAGAGGAGAAAGTGGAAAGGGCCCTTAAATCAATGTTTAAGATAGATATAAAAGAGGTCAACATCTTTATCTGTGGCGCAAACCTTCTCAAATGAACGGATGCCGATCCGATGCTTGAGCGAAGAAAGGCAAGGAGGATGGCTCTTGAAATTCTTTATGAAAAAGACATCCTCGGAGATACGATTGACGATATAATAAGGGTAAGAAACGCCTCGAACCGAGGAGCGCCCCTTTCCGATTTTGCTCTCACCCTGCTCCATGGCTTCGAAAGGAACCACGAGAAGATAGACGAGCTCATAGCCGAATATGCCGACAATTGGTCGATAGACAGGATGCCGATAGTCGACAGGAATATAATCAGAATAGGCGTCTATGAAATGCTATTTGAGGAGGCCATTCCGATAAGGGTCTCGATAAACGAGGCTGTTGAGCTGGCCAAGATATTCGGCTCTGAAGATTCGAGCAAGTTCGTCAATGGAATCTTGGGCCGGATCGCCAGGGAGATGGGCGAAGAAGAGACGGTAGCTACGGAGGAGTAAGTTGGCCGCAAAAGAGGATGGATTCGACCAATTGATGGATAGATTGAAAGAGATAGTTGAGAAGGTGCAGGACGTCTCGCTCGGCCTTGAAGGATCGCTCAATCTCCTGGAGGAGGGCATAGACATCGCCAACAGGTGCACCGAAAGGGTCGACAGGATAGTGGGCGAAGAAGGCATCGGTCTTAAAGAAGACGTCGCCAAGCCCCATTTATAAATTTCGCCTCCAATCCTACGGAGACTGATCCGTTATGAGAAAGATATTGAATAAGATAGAATCGCCTAAAGACCTAAAATCCCTATCACATCAGGAGTTAAAGGAGATTGCTGCCGAGATTAGGGACGAGATGATCAGAGTCGTTTCCGTAAACGGCGGTCACCTCGCCCCAAGTCTTGGCGTCGTCGAATTGACCATCGGGATTCATCTGGCTCTTGAGTCGCCAAAAGACAGCATAATTTTCGACGTCGGCCATCAAGCATATGTCCACAAGATCCTGACCGGTCGTCTCAAAAAGTTCTCTACCTTAAGGAGACACGGGGGCTTGAGCGGATTTCCAAAGAGAGCCGAATCGGAGCATGACATCTTCGATACGGGCCACGCCAGCAATTCGATAAGCGTCGCTCTCGGAATAGCCGAGGCTAAAAGGATGAAAGGGGAAGCTGGAACGACGCTTGCCGTAATCGGTGATGGCTCACTTACGGGAGGCATGGCTTATGAGGGACTAAATCAGGCCGGTCATCTAAAGACCCCCATGATCGTAATATTGAACGACAACGGCATGTCGATAGCGAGAAACGTCGGCGCCTTTTCCTCTTATCTTGCCCGGATCAGGTTCGATCCGACCCTTTACAAGATACGGGAAGAGATGGAGCACAAAGTTATAAAAATGATTAAAACTATCCCCGGTGTCGGGAGCAAGATATCTTCGATAGCTGAGGGCTTGAAAGAGAGTCTGAAACATATCCTGGTTCCGGGCATGATCTTCGAAGAACTCGGTTGGAAATATATCGGTCCCATAGATGGACACGATGCCGAGTTAGTGGCCTCGACCATCAGGATTGCCAAGGAGATAGGGGCCCCCGTCGTCATCCATTGTTTAACTAAGAAGGGCAAGGGCTACCCCTTCGCTGAGAATCATCCGGAGCGCTTTCATGGGACAGGTCCCTTTGAGATAGATACCGGTGAGGTTATAAAGTCGGCAAAGAAGACCTACACCGAGGTATTCGGTGAGGCCCTCTTAGAGATAGCAGAGAGCGATGAGAGGCTGGTTGCGATAACGGCGGCCATGCCGGCTGGGACCGGTCTTGACGTCTTTGCCAAGAGATTCCCTGCTCGCTTCTATGACGTCGGTATAGCCGAGCAGCACGCCGTAACCTTCGCATCCGGCCTTGCCCTCGAAGGTTATCTGCCGGTTGTCGCCATCTATTCGACATTTTTGCAGAGGTCTTTCGATCAGATAATCCAAGATGTAGCCCTGCAAAACCTGCACGTCATCTTCGCCATCGATAGGGCCGGCCTCGTCGGAGAGGATGGCCCGACCCATCACGGAGTTTTCGACCTCTCCTACTTAAGGCAGATTCCCAATATGACCATAATGTCTCCCAAGGATGAATTCGAGCTCAAAGATATGATCCACTTCTCGACCGAGCTTTCGGGTGCGGTTGCCATCAGGTATCCTAGGGGTTCTTCCAGCGGGGTTAAGATAAAAAGCGCGTCGAGCAAGCTAAGGCTGGGCAAGGCTGAGGTTTTACGGACCGGCTCAGGCGTTGCCATAATTGCGGTCGGCCGGATGGTTCAGCCCTCTCTTGCGGCGGCCAAGCTGCTTGCGGCCGCGGGCATCGATGCCAGTGTTGTAAATGCCAGATTCGTCAAACCTTTAGACGAGGAGCTATACGCTAGGCTCGCCAAGGAACACGATCTCATAGTCACGGTCGAGGAGAACTCGATCGTAGGCGGGTTTGGAAGCGGCGTTCTGGAATTTTTTAGCGAAAGATCTATCGAGACGCCTTTTTTGAAGATAGCTCTGCCCGATGAATTCGTAGAACACGGGGCAGTATCGATACTCCACGCCGTAGTCGGTCTTGACTGCAATGGGGTGACCGAGAGGATAAGCGAAAAGTGCGAGGCAATGGGGATTGGCGCAAAGAGTAAGGCTCGACAATTTACTCGTAAAACAGGCCAGATTTAAGAGTCGTGAGTCGGCCAAGGAGGCCATAATATCCGGCCGGATTTTTGTGGATGGCTTTCCATGTGATAAACCGGCAAGGCTAGTCTCTTTAGATAGCGATATTTCGATCATCGATGACAAGCCTGAGTCCTTTGTCTCTAGGGGAGGAACAAAGCTCAAAGAGGCCTTGGATAGGTTCGATATCGATCCAACCGGCAAGGTAGCTCTGGACGCCGGTATCTCGACGGGTGGGTTTACCGATTGCCTCCTTAAGGAGGGGGCGAGGTTGGTAATTGGGGTGGATGTTGGTTACGGCCAGCTGGATTGGGCCTTAAGGAACGATCCCAGACTTCAGCTCTTTGAGCGGACCAACATAAAGGATTTGAGCCCAGATCTTCTTGTCGAATCAGCCGACATCGTGCTGGCCGACCTCTCTTTCATTTCGATAACCAAGGTCTTTAAGAGCTTAAAAAGTCTGGCTAAAGAGGACGCAGACTTCATCATTCTAATCAAACCCCAGTTTGAAGTGGGTAAAAAGGACGTTGGCAAGGGGGGGATAATAAGGGATCCGCTCCTTCATGAGAGGGTCTTAAAGGACCTGCACAGGTTCTTCGCATTTGAGGGGGCAAGGGTTCTTGAGATAATCGGGTCCCCCATAAAAGGGAGCAAGGGCAACAAGGAATTCTTCTTCCACATATCCTTCAAGAGAGAAGGGCCCGCCCCCTTAGAGCTTGACCAGAAGATAGACGAGTTGGTTTTCGATGAGTAAAAGGGCCGCCCAAGACGGAGCGTAGAAAGGGAAGAGATGAAGGTTGCTCTGGTTGTTCATACCAAAAAACCCAACGTGAAAGAGATCGTCAAGGATCTCGCAGACTGGCTTAAAGAGCGAAACATCGATCTCAACATGATAGAAGAGGACGCCCTTGCTCTCGGTTTTGAAGGGTTCGGTCTACCGGCTGAAGAGTTGACCAGGGGCGCAAGTCTTTTGATCTCTCTGGGTGGCGACGGAACCATCCTAAGAGCGGTCAGATACATAACCCAAGATGAACTTCTTATCCTCGGGGTGAACCTCGGCAAACTCGGATTTTTAACCGAAATCAGGGCCGAAGAACTCTTTTTTGCGCTCGGCCGTTATTTGGCCAAAGACTATCACGATGACAAGCGGGCAATGCTTAGGGTGAGAGCCAGATCCGGCAAGAAACTTATCCTCGAGCAGGACGTCCTAAATGAAGTCGTCGTCGGCCGCGGCGCCCAGCAGCGCCTGGTCGAGTTCTCCGTTCTCATTAACGATAAAGTGTTTACCGATTACGCGGCCGACTCGGTCATCTTCTCTACCCCGACGGGCTCGACGGCCTACTCCCTTTCGGCGGGAGGCCCCTTGGCCTCCCCCAAAGTAAGCTCGATTCTGATGACCCCGGTCTGTCCCCACTCCTTCTTCAACAGGAGCCTTCTCTTGAGCGGGGAAGATGGGATCAAGGTGGTGTTTACCAAGGAGAGCCAAGACTTCTCCCTGGCCCTGGACGGGATAGTCGCCCAGCTTGGCGAAAGCATAAACGTGGTCGAGATCGAGACATCGAGCCGTCTCGTCAATCTAATGAGGCTGACGGGCAGAGACTTCTATGCGAACCTAAAAGATAACTTGAATAATTGGACTAAGATCGGTGATTGACCGATGTTAAGAGAGCTCCATATAAAGAATCTAATCTTAATCGACGAGCTCTATATCGAGTTCGACCGCGGTTTAAATGTCTTAACCGGCGAGACCGGGGCGGGCAAGACGGCGCTTATCGAGGCGGTAAACCTTCTTTTGGGAGAGCGAAGCGATACCGGCATGATTCGTTCCGGCACCGATGAAGCCAAGGTTGAAGGCCTATTTACCATTCCGCCATCCCGTCTTTTAGAGCTGGAAGATTTAAGGGAGTACCTTGGAGACAGCGCCGAATATGTGATAGTTCGCAAGATTTCCAAAGAGGGAAAGAGCAAGTGTTACATCAACGGAAATATGGTCACTCTTTCGACGATTAAAGATCTCGGAAACCTCCTGATCGACCTGCATGGTCAACACGACCACCAGTCCCTTCTCAAAACCGCAAATCATCTAAATTTTCTCGATCGATATGGCGGAAGCGATCTTCTGGAATTAAAGAGCAAGTATCAAGCGAAGCACTTAAGCTTGAAGCGAGACACGGGCCTCTTAAATAGACTTAGCGACTCCAAGGGCGAGAGGGAAAAAGAGAAAGACCTTCTTAAGTTTCAGATCGATGAGATAGAGAATGCCGCCTTGACTCTGGGTGAAGAGGAGGCCCTCGTCCAAGAGGCTGAAGTGTTGAGCAGTTCTGAAAGGATAATGGAGGCCCTCCTATCGACCAAGGACTCGATCTCGTCCGACTTGGATAACTCCGTTATGGATAGTTTAAAGAGATCTGAGGTGCTCCTCTCCAAGGTAGCTGACTTAGAGCCCCGTCTTTTCGCAGCTCATCAACGGCTAGAGGGAATCTCGGTTGAGCTAGAGGATTTGGCCGGCGAGCTCAGAAGGCTCGCAGAAGATTTCGCCTATAATCCAGAGCGGTTAAAAGAGGTTCAAGACCGCTTGGCCGCCATATCGTTTCTCAAGAAGAAGTATGGCCAGAGTGTGGGCGAGATACTCTACTTTTTGGAGCGGGCCAAGCAAGAGCTCTCCCTCATAGATGACTCAGGCGAGCGGATCAAAGATCTCTTTGAGTCGGTCGAGGCATCCAAGGTCGAGCTCTACTCGTTGGGCGTTGAGCTCTCAAAGAGACGCCTCAAGGCGGCCAGCCTCTTTGAGGCCGAAGTCATAACCCACCTCAAAGATTTAAATATGGTTAAGATCGACTTTAAGGTAGACATTGAGACGCTGGGACGAGAGGACTTGCTCCAATCGAGCACGGGTATCGATAGGATCGAGTTTTTGATCTCACCCAACCAGGGTGAGGCCCTAAGGCCCCTTGCTAAGATCGCTTCCGGCGGCGAGATATCCAGGGTGATGCTGGCCTTGAAGATCGCCCTTGCCAAGGTGGATGAGATAGAGACCCTGATCTTCGATGAGATAGACAGCGGCGTTGGGGCCGTAACGGCCGGATATGTGGGCGAGAAATTGAGCCTCCTTTCAGATACCCACCAGATAATTTGCGTGACCCATCTTCCTCAAATAGCGGCCTATGGCGAACTTCATTACCGCGTCTTCAAGGAGGAAGAAAGCGGGGCCACCAAGACCCATATAGACAAGCTATCTTTTGATGATAGAATTGATGAGATTGCAAGGATGCTTGGAGGAAAAGGAAGCCCGACAGAGCTCTCCAAGGAGCATGCCAAAGAACTCCTCAAACTAGCCATAGGCTAATTGCTCCCTGATTTCTAGGTAAACTGGTCTTTATAGCTCTTTTATGTTTTTAAATATCCTTCGAGGGTAGGTTCAGTGGTGCAAACGGGTAGGGCGATGATGGATCGCCGGACAAAAAGATTGGTCAAGCGGCTCAAAGCGAGCGATATCGCCGTGATTGATCACATAGATCTGGATAAGGTTACGGCCGAGGCGCTTTTGGAGACCGGAGTCAAGACGGTCATCAACGCCTCAGCCTCCATATCGGGCAAGTACCCCAACCTCGGCCCCTTCCTCCTGGCTTCCCAAGAGGTGAACATCATCGATAATGTAGGTGAAGAGATATTTGAGCTCGCGCTCGAGGGGGAAGAGATCAGGGTGGAGGGAGAGAGGGTTATCCTTGCCTCAGGTCGCACCTTGGAGGGGGAAGTCCTCGATAAGCCGGCAATCGAAGAGAAGATGGAGGCGGCTCGGGAGAATATCAGCCACGAGATCGATAAATTTGCCACAAACACATTAGATTACATGAAGCGCGAAAAGGGTCTTCTCCACGGGGGAGAAGAGATGCCGGATAGCCGCATCGATTTCAAGGACAGACACGTACTCATCGTGGTCAGAGGATATGATTATAAGGCCGATCTTATAGCCTTGCGATCCTACATCAGGGAAGTTCGCCCGATACTTATCGGGGTCGATGGCGGAGCGGATGCCCTGATACAGGAGGGCTATAAACCTGATATAATCATGGGAGATATGGATAGCGTGGCCGATCAGACGCTTGAAGCGGGGGCTGAATTAATCGTACACGCCTATCGGGACGGGAGCGCACCCGGCCTTAAGCGTCTTGAGAGGATGGGGCTTTCGGCTAAAACCTTTGCTTATGCGGGCACCAGCGAGGATATAGCCATGCTCTTTGCCTTCGAGAAGGGGGCCGAGCTCATAGTTGCCGTCGGAACCCATCTCAATCTGGTCGAATTCTTGGATAAAGGCAGGGCCGGAATGGCCAGCACATTTTTGGTCCGCTTAAAGGTCGGTGAGAGGCTGATAGATGCCAAGGGAGTTAGCAGGCTATACAGGAGCCAAGTAAAACCGCTCCACTTGATGGTTCTGGTCGCCTCGGCTTTGACAACCGCCGTTGTTATCATCACCTTTTCGACCAGCATCAGGAGCCTTTTTAGGCTGATCGTGCTGAAACTTCGAATAGTATTTGGTTATTAGGGGGCTTTAAGGGTGCTCGATTTCAAATATCATATCTCCTCTTTGATCGCGGTCTTTTTGGCTCTGGCTGTGGGGATACTGTTGGGTTTGGTGATCGTGGACAAGGGGATAATTGCCAAACAGCAACAGACCTTGATTGATAGCGTCCAGACCGACATCAAACAGGTTCAAGAGGAAAACCAGGCAATTAAACTGGACTTCGAGGACTCGGTTAAGGTAGAGAGGGCTCTGCTCCCCCTGGCCGTGGAGGGCCGCCTTTCCGGGCGAAATCTCGTCTTCATATCGAGCAAAAAATACCCGGACGGATTGATCGACACCTTAAAGAAGGCAGCCACATTAGCCGGGGCCAGGGGGAGCTTCCTCACCGTTCAACCGGATCTTGGTCTCTCCACTAAGAGCAATTTTGCCGCCTTGTCGGCCATCTTGGGCGAAGGCTTATCTGCCGAAGAGCTCAAGATGATAGTGACCCAGCGTCTGGCCGGCGAGCTCTCTTCCGTCACCGATCGCGCCCTCTTCAATAAATTGACCTCCCTAAAGATCATAAGGAGCGATTCCAAGGTCTTTTTGCCTGGAAGCGACTTCATATTCGTCGGTAGCGATATGGAAGATTTCAATCCCAAAGCCTTCGATTTGCCCTTGATAGAAGAGCTGAAACTTCGCACCGAACGGGTAGTTGCCGTCGAGACTGAAGATATCAAGAACTCCTCCATTCCTCTCTATCAGGAGTCGTCCATCTCCACCGTGGATAATATCGATGAGGTCTCCGGCCTCATCTCTCTGACCTATTCTTTGAGCGGATCTCCCGGACACTATGGATCGAAGGAGACGAGCGAGCGTCTGCTTCCCAAAGAGATGACGGATTGATGGTGAATAAGGGTAGGGTGATAGCCCTCATTCCCACCTTTAACGAGGCGGAGCGGATCTCTGCGACCGTCAAGGCCGCCAAAAGGATCGCCGCTCTCGATGATGTCTATGTTGTAGATGATGCCTCCAGCGATGAAACGGTTAGTTTAGCCAAAGAGAGCGGGGCAGAGGTCTTCATAAACGAGCGAAATCTGGGGAAGGGGGCCTCTTTGAATGGGGCCATCGCAAGACTAGATTTCGATGTAATCCTTCTTCTCGACGGCGATTTGGGAGAATCGGCCATCGAAGGCGAGAAACTCCTTGCCCCCATCCTAGCAGGTGAGGCCGACATGGCGATAGCCGATTTCCCAAAGGCAAAAAGAAAAGGGGGATTTGGCCTGGTCAAGGGTGTGGCCAGATGGGGGATAGAGAAACTAGCCGGCCAGCCTTTTGACGAGCCGCTATCCGGCCAGAGAGCCATAAAAAGGGAGGTCCTGGTCGCCGTCGGCCCATTTGAAGGGGGCTTTGGGGTCGAGACGGCTCTGACTATAGACGCCTTGAAAAAGGGATTTAAGGTTATAGAGGTCAAAACAGGGATGTCACACGCTGAGACCGGGCGAGATATCAAAGGGTTCATTCACAGGGGTCGCCAGCTTATGGATGTGATAAGGGTCATAATCAAACGCTTGGGGTAATCTAATGCAAGATTTCATATTATCTTTTTTTATCGCTCTCATCACCGCCGCCGCCCTTAGCACCCTCGTCCTTTCGGTCCTCTCAAAAACCCCTTACGCAAGAGAGAATTATAGAGGCGTAAAAGTCATTGCCGGAAGCGGTCTCATCATCCCGATCAATATTCTAATTCACCTCCTCTTGGTTCAGATCATCGCAAGACCGGACTTAGCGTCCTCTCCCATCTCAATCCAGATGGTAATCTTCATGCTAATATCCCTAGCCATCCTTGGAGCAATAGACGATCTTAAGGGCGACAGGAGCACGGGAGGCTTTAAGGGCCATTTCGGGCGCCTACTGAAGGGCGAGCTTACGACGGGCTCGATTAAGGCGCTCGGCGGTGGTCTTGTGGCGATAATTGCGGCCTATCCCTCATCCAGCAATCTCTTCGAACTGATAATCAAGGCCCTTGCCATCGCCCTATTCATAAATCTCTTCAATCTTTTGGATTTGCGGCCTGGACGGGCGCTCAAAGTTTTCATAATATTAGGGGTAGCGATAGCCTTAATGATTCCTTGGCGAGAGTCGCTCTCGATCTGGGGAGCCGTGATGGCAACAGGTTTAGTTCTGCTCCACGTCGACCTTTCCGAGCGGGGCATGCTAGGAGACGTTGGATCAAATCTTTTGGGCGGTCTGACAGGTTACTTCATAGTAACAAGGGCAAGTTTTTCGATAAATTTGATCCTTCTCACCCTTCTTGTGTTCATAAATCTTTACTCGGAAAAGAGGTCAATCTCCGAGTTGATTGAGCGAGTATCCTTCTTGCGCTGGCTGGACGAATTGGGCAGAAGGGTTTAAGTGGCCTCGGAGAGTAAACTGGAGGGCTTTTAATTGGCAAAATATATCTTTGTGACCGGTGGAGTCGTCTCCTCGCTCGGCAAGGGGATTACGGCCGCCTCATTGGGCCGCCTCTTAAAGAGCAGAGGATTTAAGGTGACGGTCCAAAAGCTCGATCCCTATCTCAACGTCGATCCGGGGACGATGAGTCCCTATCAGCACGGCGAGGTATTCGTGACGGATGATGGGACAGAGACCGACTTGGACCTCGGCCATTACGAACGCTTCATAGATGAAAACTTAAATAGCGATTGTAACGTCACGGCCGGGTCGATCTACTCCTCCATAATCGCCAAGGAGAGGCGGGGCGATTACCTGGGCGGGACGGTTCAGGTCGTTCCCCACGTTACAAACGAAATAAAGGGGCGAATACTCCGTCTGGGCAAGTCGAATGCCAAGGACGTCGTCATAACCGAGATAGGTGGAACGGTCGGCGACATCGAGGGCCTTCCCTTTTTGGAGGCGATCCGCCAGTTCAAGAAGGATATCGGCAAGGATAACGTCCTCTACATTCACGTCACCCTGATACCGTATCTGAACGCCTCCTCCGAGCTCAAGACCAAACCCACTCAGCACAGCGTCAAGGAGCTAAGGAGCATAGGAATCCAGCCCAACATCATCGTCTGCCGCTCCGAAAGACCGATAAACGAGGATATAAAGAGGAAAATAGCTCTCTTTTGCGACATCGAACCGAACGCGGTCATCTCGGCCGTAGATGTCGATACCATATACGAGGTGCCGCTCACCCTCCATCGCGAGGGGCTCGACCAGATCGTGGTCGATCACTTGAAGCTAGGCAGCCAAAAACCCGACCTCAAAGAGTGGGAGTCCCTGGTCAGACGGATCAACAATCTCTCCAAAAAGGTAGTGATAGCCCTGGTCGGCAAGTACGTTCAGCTTCCTGATGCCTACTTGAGCGTGGTCGAGGCCCTAAATCACGCCGGTTTTCATCACGAGGTTGAGGTCGAGATACGCTGGGTCGATGCCGAGACGCTTGGACCCAAAAAGATAGATGATGAACTTGCCGGAGCCGATGGTATTCTGGTGCCCGGTGGTTTTGGAGTGAGGGGGATCGAGGGGAAGATAGATGCGGTCAGGTTTGCTCGCGAAAATCGCGTCCCATTTTTGGGCATCTGTCTTGGAATGCAGTGCGCGGTTGCCGAGTTCGCCCGCAATGTTGTCGGTCTTGCCGGAGCCAACAGTTCGGAGTTTGATGAGACGACGCGTTATCCCGTTATAGATCTTATGCTCGACCAGAAAAGCGTCGATGATAAGGGTGGAACGATGCGACTTGGCCAATATCCATGCAAGATTGCCAAGAAAAGCAAGACTTTCGATGCGTATGGCGAAAATATAATACATGAGAGACATAGGCATAGATATGAACTGAACAATGATTACAGGGAGGTCTTTTTGGAAAAAGGTCTGCTTCTTACGGGGCTCTCTCCCGATGGTAATCTGGTCGAGATGATAGAGCTACCGGATCACCCCTGGTTCATAGCCTCCCAGTTCCATCCGGAATTTAGATCCAGACCAACAAAGCCTCACCCGCTTTTTAGAGATTTCATCGGAGCGGCCAAAGAGAAAAGTGAGACTAAAAAGATAAAGGGGAGACGATGATCGAGGCAGATAGGGTCACCAGGACATTTACCGACCTGGTCAAGATCAAGAGCGAAAGCTTCAAAGAGAAGGAAGTTGCAAAATATATAATCAATAAGCTGGCAGCCAAAGGGGTAAACGTTCGCACCGATGCCATCCAGGACAAGGTGGGAAGCGACACCGGAAACGTCGTCTTTAGGGTCTTTGGCAAGAAGGAGTTGCCAAACATTCTTCTCATGGCCCACATGGACACAATTTCGCATAAGGGCAACGTCACCCCAGTCATAAGTGCGGGTGGAATCATCACAAGCGGTGGAGAGACGATCCTTGGGGCCGACAATAAAGCGGGCATAGCTGCCATAATCGAGATGGTTGAGGCGATCCACTTTAAGGATTTTGAACACGGAGATATCGTCGGGATATTTACCGTCGCCGAAGAGGTCGGCAGCATAGGCACCAAGTCCCTCGATTTTGCCAGTCTAAATGTGGATTATGCCTTCGTTTTGGATGGCGAAGGCGAGGTGGGCAGCATCATAACCAAGAGCCCAACCCAGAAGATGGTCAAGGCCAAGTTTTTGGGCAAGTCAGCTCACTCGGGCATCAACCCCGAGGATGGGATCGACGCCATCAGGGCGGCAGCCAGGGCGATCTCATTTATGAAGCTCGGCCGGGTAGACGAGGAGACTACGGCAAATATCGGGGTGATCCGCGGAGGGAGCTCCTTCAACGTCATCGCCGACGAGGTTATCCTTGAGGGTGAGATCAGAGGCTTTTCTGAAGGGAGAATTGCCATGCAGATAAAGGACATGACGGCCATCTGTAACGATTGGGCCGATCGGGTTGGAGCCGATGTTGAGCTCGACATCAAGACCGGTTTTCAGGGCTACGACCTATCCGATGATGAGCCGATAGTCAGAATGGCTATGGAATCTATACGATCCATCGGTCTCGAGCCAAGGCTCGTCTCTAGCGGCGGCGGCAGCGACGCCAATATTCTGAGTGAGAAGGGTATAAAGACCATCAACTTGGCGACCGGCATGAAAAGCCCCCACTCGGTCGATGAGAGCATAGAAATCGACGACTTGGCCAACCTATCAAGAGTTATCTTAGAAATAGTCAAGAGAAGCTCCCAAATCGGTGTATAATGCGCTTTAGATCCGCCAAAGTAGTCGAAGTGGTTGAGAAGAACTCTGCCATCTCGAACCTAATAGTCGAATTGGAAGGCCGTAAATTTACGGCCGTAAATTTCAACGACTTAACGGGTCCGTCCGCTCCCGGTGATGAGGTGGTCGTGAATACCTCAGCCATCGATTTAAAACTTGGCAGCGGCGGGGCCCACTTCGTCCTCTGGAACCTCAAAAGAAGGGACTTTGAGACCGCAAACCTGGGCCACATCATCAAGATGAGATACACGCCGCTTCAGGTCCCAATTCTTTCAGTCGAGGAGCAGGAGAGCCCCCACCACGAAGAGATGAGTAATACCGAGCTATTTGGGATGCCCTGCATAATCGGAAGTCTCCACAGTCAACTTGCTCCCGTAGTTTTAACGATCAAGGCGGTGGCGCCCAAGGTGAAGGTAGCTTACGTCATGACGGATGGAGGAGCTCTACCCCTAGCCTTAAGTGACACTGTCACGCATCTCAAAATGTCCGGCCTGTTAGATAGCAGTATAACCGTCGGCCAAGCCTTCGGCGGAGATCTGGAGGCCATCAATATCTATAGCGGTCTCATTGCCTCAAAGTATGTCGCAAAAGCCGATATCGCGGTAATAATGATGGGTCCTGGCATCGTTGGGACCAATACTCCGCTCGGATTTTCCGGGATCGAACAGGGGCAGATAATAAACGCGGTCCATTCTCTGGGCGGCTATCCGATAGCCATCCCGAGGATTAGTTTCAAGGATAAGAGGGAGAGGCACTTTGGTCTCAGTCATCACTTCGTCACCTCCCTCACCAAGGTAGCTCTTGCCAAAAGCTCCATAATCCTTTCCGATATGCCCAAGGCTGAGATGGACTTGGTCAAAAAGAGGTTGGATTCAAGCGGACTCTCAGCAAAACACGCAGTCGAAATCGTCTTAAATGAGATTACTTTGAGTGCGATAAAAGAGAGCGGAATTAAACTTACCACCATGGGCAGGACTCCAGACGAGGAGCCAGTCTTCTTCAAGACGGCCGGAAGCTCTGGCCTTTACGCCTTAAGACTCTTGGGAGTCGAGTTTTGATGGAAGAGAGCCCCTATCTCACTGTCCAGTCGGACCTCAAATTTAAGGGCAAGATATTTCAGCTAAAAGTGGAGCAGGTGCAAGGCCCAGGGGGCGAAAGATTCGAGCGTGAAGTGGTTGAGCACTCTCAAGCGGTCGCCATAGTGGCCCTTGACACAGAAGGGCGGCTGCTTCTGGTGAAGCAGTATAGGCACGCAGCCAAAAAGGAGCTCTGGGAGATTCCGGCCGGCTTGATGGAAGAGGGGGAGGAGCCGCTAGAGGCCGCCAAGAGGGAGCTTTTCGAGGAGACGGGTTTTGAGGCCAGAAAATTTGACCATCTCTTAAGCTTCTATTTTACTCCGGGCAACAGTACCGAGCAGCTTCACCTCTTTCTGGCCGACGACCTCTCTCAGAGGACCGATTTTATCGACCACGACGAGATAATCGACTTCTCCAGATTCTCCCCAGCCGAGGCCGCCTCGATGATGGAGCAAGGCGAGATAATAGACTCCAAGACGATAATTGGCCTTTTGTTGCTAGAGCGTCATCTTAAAGGGTGAAGAGATGCAGGATATCTTAAAGGAGTACCTAAACTATCAGGCGGTGGAGAAGGGTCTCTCTAACAACTCCATCTTGGCTTACCGCCGGGATCTCTTGCGCTACATAGATTTCTTGAAGAGTGACAGGGGCTCATCGCCCGAGGCGGCCACCCGTCAAGATATCCTTGATTATCTGGAGTCATTAAAATCGAGCGGACTTGCCGCAAGCAGCATAGCCCGGAGCGTGGCCGCCATAAAATCCTTTCACAAATTTCTAGTCAGAGAGTCGATAACCGAAAATTTTCCAACCGTGAGCCTTAAGCTTCCCAAAATTGCAAAACGACTTCCCAAGGCCCTCTCCGTCTCAGATGTCTTGCGCCTTCTAGATGAACCCAAGGGCTCTTCCCCCCCTAAGCTCAGGGACAAGGCCATCCTCGAGGTCTTTTACGCAACTGGGGTAAGGGTGAGCGAACTCGTCTCGATCAAGATAGAGGATATCGATTTCGAATCCGGCTATATCCGCGTCTTCGGCAAGGGTTCTAAGGAGCGGGTGGTTCCGATAGGCTCTTACGGTCTGGCCGCAGTCGATAATTATCTTAAGAACGGCCGGGCCAAACTAGCCAAGGGAGATAGGCAGGGTTTTCTCTTCTTGAATCAACGAGGCCGGCCCTTAACTCGCCAGGGGTGCTGGAAGATACTTAAGGCCTACTCCAAAGCGGCTGGCATAAAGGAGATAAGCCCCCACGCTCTTCGTCACTCCTTCGCCACAAATCTTCTCCAGGCCGGGGCCGACCTTAGGTCCGTTCAGGAGATGCTCGGTCACGCTGACATCTCTACCACCCAGATCTACACCCACGTCTCCAGAGAGCACCTAAGAGAGGTCTACATGATGAATCATCCCAGGGCTAAGAAGAGGTGAAATAAGGCCATGCCAACCGGTAACGATAAGCGCCTATTTGATCGCTCCATCGTGATCATTCTCGATGGCCTTGGGGTGGGCGAGCTTGATGATGCCAAAGATTACGGAGATGCCGGGAGCAACACTTTAGCAAATACGGCCAAAGCTGTGGGAGGATTTAGCCTGCCAAATCTTGAGAGGCTAGGGCTTGGAAGGATAATCGATATCGAAGGAGTTTTGGCGGTTTTGACGCCCGAAGGATCATTCGGTAAGATGGCTGAGATCTCGGCGGGTAAGGATAGCACGAGCGGTCATCTGGAGATGATGGGCCTCCCCATAGAGAAGCCCTTTCCGGTCTATCCTAAAGGTTTCCCGAGCGAGATAATCTCGAGTTTTGAGGAGAGGATAGGAAGAAGAGTCCTGTGCAACCGGCCAGCCTCAGGAACAGAGGTGATAAAGGAGTTCGGCGAGGAGCACTTGAAGACCAAGCGACCGATAGTCTACACCTCTGCCGATAGCGTATTTCAGATCGCCGCCCATAAGGATGTCTGCCCGGTGGAAGAACTATACGAAATGTGCCGCAAGGCAAGAGACCTTTTAAGGGGCAAAGATGAGGTATGCAGGGTGATAGCCCGTCCCTTTGCGGGCGAGATCGGCGGATTCTACCGTACCCCAGAGAGGCGCGATTTCTCCCTGGAGCCTTTCGGCAAGACCGCCCTCGACTATGCAGTCGCTTCGGGCCTTAGCGTCTTTGGGGTGGGCAAGATTTCCGAGATATTCATGGGCCGGGGGATAAGCGAGTCGATCCATGCCGATTCGAATATGGACGGGATCGATAAGATCCTGAGTCTAATAGAGCGAGGCGAGAGGGGGATAATCCTTGCCAACCTAGTCGATTTCGATATGCTCTGGGGTCACAGGAATGATCCCTTGGGTTTTGCAAAAGGTCTGGAGGCGGTCGACGCAAGGATTCCTGAGATCATGTCTTGCCTTAAGGAGAATGACGCCCTCTTTTTTTCGGCCGATCACGGCTGCGACCCGACCACAGAGAGCACCGATCATTCAAGGGAGCACGTTCCCTTGCTGGCATGCGGCGAGCGGATCGAGGCCGGGATAGATATCGGGATCAGGAAGAGCTTTGCCGATTTGGGTAAGACCATTTCAGAGCTCCTAGACTTTGAGGCGGATATCTTGGGAGAGAGCTTTGCTTCTCTCATCGCGCCCTCGCTCAAAGGGGTGATAGAGGCGTGATAGCCTACGAAGTGATCGCCAAGAAGAGGGATGGCGAAAGCCTCACAAAATCAGAAATAGCCCTGATGATCGAGAGCTTTCTTTGCGGAAGTTTAGCCGATTATCAGATGGCGGCCTTTCTGATGGCCTGCTACATCCGAGGCCTTAGCGACGAGGAGACCTTCTATTTGACAGAGGCGATGGTCTCTTCCGGCAAAAGGGTCGATCTCTCAAGCGTAAGCGGCTTTAAGGTGGATAAGCACAGCACCGGTGGGGTGGGCGACAAGACCACTTTGGTCGTCTGCCCGCTTGTGGCGAGCCTTGGGACGATAGTTTCCAAATTTTCAGGCCGCGGGCTTGGCCATACCGGAGGGACTATTGATAAGCTTGAATCGGTGCCGGGCTTCTCCACAAAACTCTCGATCGAAGACCTAATTGAGCAGCTTAAGCGGATAGGGATCGCAATAGCTTCGGCAAGTGAAGAGATCAACCCGGCTGACAAGAGGCTTTACGCCTTGCGCGATGTGACAGCCACCGTATCGTCCACGCCGCTCATCGCCTCAAGCATAATGAGCAAGAAGATAGCGGCCGGCTCCGAACGGCTGGTTCTGGACGTCAAAGTCGGCCCTGGAGCCTTTCTAACCGATATCGATGAGGCCAAAAAGCTCTCCCGTCTGATGCTGGATATCGCAAAGAGGGCCAAGATGCGGGCGGTCGCCGTGATCAGCCGAATGGATGAACCCTTGGGCAAGGCCGCCGGAAACTCGCTTGAGGTCATAGAGGCAACAGAGACCCTCAAGGGCCGCGGGCCGAGCGATCTTGTTGAACTCTCTAAAGTTTTGGCGGCAAGGATGCTGAGCCTTGGTGGCCTTTTGACCATATCTCAAGCCGAAGAGGCTGCAAACCTGGCTCTGGCCAGCGGGGCGGCCTTAAATAAATTTGTCGAGCTTCTGGCCGCCCAGGGCGGGGACGAAAGGGCGGCTCACGATTACGGCCTCCTTCCAAGAGCAAAAGAGATAAGGGGGGTCTCGCTAAAAGAGAGCGGTTATGTGACCTCGATCGATGCCAAAGCCATCGGTCTAACCCTGGTTGAGATCGGCGCCGGGCGCAAACGGGCCGAGAGTGAAATAGACCATTCGGTCGGCGTCATCCTCGGAAAGAAGGTGGGCGACCGCGTCGATATCGGCGAAGAGATAGCCGAGGTGCACGCCTCAAACCCAGCCGATGCTGAAATGGCCAGGGCCCACATTGCCAAAGCTTACAGGGTCGGCAAAAAAAAGCCCCTTGCAAAAGGCATCATAATCGATATCCTTGAATAGTCGATCCGATCTTGGCTGGATAAAAACCTGCGGAGAATGGAAAGAGATGAGAAGTTTTCTTAGAATCTGGCGCGCCTTTTCAGCTCTGGTCGCAATCTCGCTAATCATACTCATCCTCATCAAGTTCATTCCTCCCCTTTTTGACCTGGCCTTAAGCGGAAAGGTTTTCACAGCTCTTCTCGGTCTCTTGGTCTTTGTCGTAATGCCCGGCATAATATCCCTTTCTATCTACTTCATCTTGATGATACCCGTCGCCTATCTATTCGGTAGATACGATAATAGATCGAAGGGGGACTTGGATGAGACCCTCCCCAAATAATGGGTTCCCTACATAAACCCGCAAATCTATGCTAGCATTGATTTAATTATCATCTACTCTTTGAGGTGAACATGACAAAAAGACTGCCGCTTCTTATACCAATCATCTTCATCGGGATAAGCCTGCTAGGCACGGCCTCCGGAATTTATACCGATTTTCTCTGGTTCTCTGAGCTCGGTTACAAGTCCGTCTTCTTCAAGGCTCTGGCCACAAAATCATCCGTCTTCTTGATTTCATTTCTGGTTGCCTATCTCTTTTTATATTTAAACTTAAGCATTGCCCAAAGGTTTGCCCCAAAGTATCAGGTTGAAGGGGATAACCAGATAGTCATAATCAACCCCCCCTTAAAGCGGCTTTCGGGACCAATAACCATCTTTACCGCGGCCCTCTTCTCCTTCTTCATGGCAATCATCGCCCAAGAATTTTGGCTCGATATCCTGCGCTACAATAACGCCACCCCCTTTGGAAAGATCGACCCCATATTTCAAAAGGATATCGCCTTCTATGTATTTTCCCTGCCCCTATATCAGTTGGTCCACGGCTGGCTTACGGCCCTTATCATGGCCGGCCTCATCGCAACCATTCTTTCCTACTTTTTGAGCCGCGGTCTGGTCATCGGCAAAAAGAACTTCTATAAACTCTCATTTGAGGCCAAGGGACACCTGCTCGTTTTGGCCGGCCTCTTTTTTCTTGCCCTCTCTTTGGGTTATCTCCTTCAGAGCTACGGACTCCTCTATTCGGGTCGTGGGGTAGCCTTTGGGGTCGCCTATACGGACATCTATGCCGAGCTTCCGATGCTCCGCTTGAAGATGCTTGCCTCGAGCCTGGTGGCCGTCTTCATCTTCCTAAATATTTGGCGAGCGGGCTTTCGTCCCCTTTTGGTCGGTCTCGCAGTCCTTCTCTTTACCATCGTAATCGGCGGAATATACCCAGCTCTCATCCAGCGGCTGGTGGTCTCCCCCAATGAGATGGCCAGAGAAGAAGGGTATATAGCCTATAATATCGAAAATACCAGGGCGGCCTACGGGATAGACAAGGTCGTCGAGACCGAGATGTCGGCAGAGGACGGACTTTCAGCCGACGATCTCATCGCCAATGAGGCGACCATCAGAAACATCCGCCTCTGGGACTGGCGACCCCTCAAGACGACCTTTAAACAGATTCAAGAGATAAGACCCTATTATGTCTTCAACGATGTCGATATAGACCGTTACAAATTCAACGCAAGTTTTGAACAAGTGGCCCTCTCGGCCCGCGAGCTCTCGATCGACAACCTGCCAAGTTCGGCCAAGACCTGGGTAAACGAGCACCTAGTCTATACCCACGGCTATGGTTTTTGTCTAAATCCGGTCAACAAGGTGACCAGCGACGGCCTGCCCGATTTTTACGTCAAGGATATTCCGCCCAAGAGCAACGTCAATCTCTCCATCGAGAGGCCCGAGATCTACTACGGTGAGATCAATAACGCCTACTCGATCATCAAAGTAAACGAGCCGACCAGAGAGCTCGATTACCCCAAGGGCGATGTCAACGAGTACACCGTATATGAAGGCGGCGGCGGCATAGAGTTATCCTTTTTAAGGAAGATAGCCTTTTCGATCAGGTTCGGCACCATAAAGCCCCTCATCAGCAGCGCTATCAGGGAGGATAGCCGGATTATCTTTGATCGGACGATAGAGTCGAGGGCCTCCAACTTGGCCCCCTTCCTCTCTTTCGATGGCGATCCCTATCTGGTAGTCGAAGGCGGCCGTCTATATTGGATGCTCGATGGCTATACTACGACTTCGATGTATCCCTATTCGACTCCGACAGACGGCTTCAATTACATAAGGAACTCGGTCAAGGTCGTCATGGATGCTTACGACGGTGACATCACCTTCTTCGTATTCGATGAGACAGATCCCCTCATCAACTCCTATAGGAAGATATTTCCAGACCTCTTCAAGGATGCCAGCGAGATGAAAGAGGGCTTAAAGGCGCACATAAGATACCCTGTCGATCTAATGAAGGTTCAGGCCCGGATCTACTCGACTTATCACATGGCCGATCCCCAGGTATTCTATAGCAAGGAGGACACTTGGGCGCTTCCGGGCGAGATCTATGGCGACGAAGAGATAGAGATGGAGCCCTACTACATCATCATGAAGCTCATGGGCGAGGAGAGCGAGGAGTTTCTGCTGATGCTACCCTTTACGCCTTCGGGCAAGAACAATATGATAGGTTGGATGGCCGTCCGATGCGACGGAGATAATTATGGTCAGATGATAGTCTACAAATTTCCAAAGGATAAACTGATCTTCGGTCCGATGCAGATAGAGGCGCGCGTCAACCAGGACCCCACAATCTCGCGGGAGCTCACCCTCTGGGGGCAGCGGGGATCCAGCGTGATAAGGGGCAACCTTCTAGTGATACCGATCGAGAAATCCGTCCTCTACGTCGAGCCCCTCTATTTGAAGGCCGAACAGAGCGAGCTTCCCGAGCTTAAACGTGTCATCGTCGGTTACGGAAATCGCGTAGTCATGGAGGAGACCCTCGAGGCGGCATTGACCAGGGTATTTGGCACAGGCGATGGGGGTGAGCCCCCGCCCGAGGCGCCCATACCGACTGCCGGTGAGACTACCATAGAAGAGCTTATAAAGAGGGCAAACGAACATTTCAGCCGGGCCGAAGCCTATCAGAAGGACGGCAATTGGGGTGCATACGGCGAGGAGATCGCAAGACTCAAAGAGGTCTTGGCCGAGCTCGATGGGCGCATAAATCCCTAAATTATCGCCCATCAATTTGATTCGATCATTTAAAGGAGGGCCTATGGAAGAGGTCGGCAAGGTTACTCATTATTTTGCCCACATCCAGGTGGCGGTGGTCGACATATTGAGCGGTGAGCTCAAGGTGGGCGACAGGATCAAGATCAGCGGTCATACCACAGATTTTGAGCAGACGCTGGGGTCGATGGAGGTCGAACGGAAGAAGGTCGAAAGAGCCGCCGTTGGCGACTTGGTGGCGATCAAAGTTGAGAGCCAAGTTCGAGAGAACGACCTCCTATTCAAGCTGACCTGATGATCTCTTTCTTGAAACCCAAATTCATTCAAGAGCCCATTTAAGGAAAGGCCATGGACGCAATAGTAAGCCACACCAATATGGACTTTGACTCCTTAGCGGCCATGGTAGCGGCTCAAAAAATATATCCCGATGCGAAAATACTGCTCCCCAAGACCTCTTCAGCCAACGTAAGGCGCTTCTTAACCCTCCACAGCGACATGATCGATCATATCGAGCTCGAAGAGATCGAAGGCGAAACGGTGGGAAGGATAATCCTGGTTGACACCAGGGCTATGGATAGGATCGGTGAAGCGGCAAGGCTGTTCAAAGAGGGCAAGAGCGATCTTATTATCTATGACCATCATCCAAAATCCGACGATGATGTAGATTTCGGGGATGACCGCTCCAAAGAGGCCGGATCGACGACCACCATTCTGGTGTCGCTCATCAAGGATATGGGGATTCCGATAACCCCCTTTGAGGCCACCCTCTTTGCCCTCGGCATTCACGAGGATACCGGCTCTCTCACCCATCCTACCTCGACGCCTAAAGATGCCATGGCTATCGCCCACTTAATGGAAGAGGGGGCCGACCCCGGCGTCATAAACCACTTTTTGAAGTCCGCCTTGACTGACGAGCAGCACGACTTGCTCACAAAGCTCCTTGGGCTGGCAAAAAAACAGACCTTTTTGGGACTTGGACTCATCATCATAAAAGTGACCATCGATGAGTATATCGAGGATGCCTCGGTCGTCGTCAGAAAGATTGCCGAGCTTGAGGATGCCGATCTCATCTTCCTCATGATGGGCGTGGGCGAAAAGAACTACGTGATCGCAAGGAGCAGGCTTGATGAGATCGATGTCGGGCGTGTGATGCAGAGGCTTGGGGGCGGGGGCCATGCGAACGTGGGCTCGGCGGTGGTCAAGGATATGGGCGCAAAGGAGATAGAAGAGATTATCTTGAGCGAAGTCTCATCTCAGGCAAAGGGCGCTCTCACCGCAGGCGATATAATGTCAAAACCTGTCGTTACCATCGGACTCGAGCGGTCCATAAAAGAGGCGGGAGCCCTCATGGCCCGCTACGGTTTTGACGGACTCCCCGTCGTAGATGGCGAATCCTACGCCGGGATGATCCTTAGAAGGGACGTAGATAAGGCCGTTCACCACGGGCTCTCTCACGCTCCGGTCAAGGGGTTTCTCTCCTCTTTTAGGGGGAGTGTGGACCCAAAGACCCTGGCGAGCGAGGTTGAAAGGATGATGACCAGATCTACCGGGAAGATCCCCGTCCTTGATAAGGGGCAAATCGTCGGAATAATCACCCGGAGCAACATAATCTCGTCTTTGAGAAGCGGGAGGTTTTCTGCACTTGAGGGCGATGAGCTTGATGGAAGGATGAGCAGAGAGAGGATAATCGAATCGATCGCCGGCATCCTCTCCGAAAGCACCATCCTCCTCATAAAAGAGATCGGAAAGATGGCCGACTCAAATGGACACGGCTGCTATCTCGTCGGCGGCTTCGTCCGCGATCTCTTCTTAAAGAGGGAGAATCTCGATATCGACATCGTGGTCGAAGGTGACGCACTCTCCTTCTCCGAGGCGGTGGCCAAAAAGCTTGGCGGCCGGGTAAAATTGCACAAAAAATTTAGGACCGCGATATTCATCACCAAAGCGGGTCAGAGGATAGACTTCGCTTCTGCCCGCTTTGAGCACTACGATTACCCGGCCGCCCTGCCCAGGGTGGAGCCCTCATCGATAATCTACGACCTCTCTCGCAGGGATTTCACCATCAATTCGATGGCGATTAAGATAAACGAGAAGGATTTTGGCGAGCTGCTCGATCCGTTTGGGGGGATTCACGATCTAAAGGAGGGGCGGCTCAAGGTGCTCCACGCCTTAAGTTTCATCGAGGATCCAACCCGAATTTTTAGGGCCGCCCGTTTTGAACGCAGATTCGATCTTAGAATGGATGAGGCAGCCGAGCTTCTGGCCAAAAAAGCAGCCGAGCTTGGCGTGATAGAGAGGCTCAGTTCGGCGAGGCTGACCTATGAACTGATCCAGGTCCTGTCCGAACCTGACCCCTACATCCTGATCGCTCGCCTTTTCGAGCTCAAGGCGCTCAAGGCTATACATCCGAGGATAAAAGTCGGCTCCGGCCCAAGGGGGCTCTTTTCAAGAATTCAAAGATCGCTCGAGATACTCAAAACGGCCATGGATCCAAAGGCCAAAAGATGGCTCCCCTATATGATGACCCTCCTCTATGGACTTACCCAGGAAGAGATCGACCACTTTCTCTTAAAAATGGATTTCTCCAGAGCTGATAAGGAGAGCATATCCAGAGCCATCTTAAGCGGGCAAGATATCATAAAGGAGTTATCTGCAAAGAGCATCAAAGATAGCGAGATCTATTTGACCCTAGAGAGGTTTGGGATTGAGGCGCTGATATTTCTACATGCCTTGAGCGAAAATCGCCAGGCAAAAGAGAGGATCCTCCGCTTCCAGATGGAGCTCAAATCGGTAAAGCCGAACCTTTCAGGCAAGGATCTCATCGAGCTAGGATTTGAGGAGTCTCCGTTGTATAATCTGGTCCTTAGACGGCTTCTTCTGCTTCGTCTCGACTCCAAGTTGCTGGGTAGAAAGAGCGAGATAGAATTCGCAAAGAAATTTTTCGAAAGTGAGGGGGTTTGAGCTTGCAGTTTGTCTTGAACATCTTGATATATATGCTGGTCATTATCCCATCACTCACTCTTCACGAGTATATGCATGGGCGGGTGGCCTATGCCCTGGGAGATGATACCGCTCGCAATTTGGGTCGTTTGACCTTAAATCCCATCTCGCATATCGATCCCTTGGGAACGATAGCGGTCCCCCTCATGCTGAGTTTGGCCGGCGCCCCCGTGATAGGTTGGGCAAAGCCGGTTCCGGTCAATCCCTACCGATTTGAAGATCCAAGGCGGGCCATGATGCTAACCGGGGCCGCCGGCCCACTGACCAACCTGATCATCGCCTTTTTTGCCGGGCTTCTCATCAGAAGCGGCCTATTTGCCCTTGGCAGCGTCGCCTTCGATTACTTTTTCATCCTCTGCTACATCAATATCGTGCTTGCCATGTTTAACTCGGTCCCGGTTCCACCCCTGGACGGCTCCAGGGTAATATCGGGCCTTTTGCCAAGGGAGATGGCCGCAAAATATAATCATCTTCAAGATTACGGGATGGCCATAATATTCCTCCTGATATTCGTCTTTGGGGCGCTTTTCTGGGAGGTACTTAGCGTCTTCATAAATTTCTTTCTACGCCTTTTTACCTGGGGCTTATTCTGATGAGTCATAAGGAGAGATCAATTTGAGAAAGAGGGTCTTGAGCGGGAACCGTCCGACCGGCAAGCTTCACATCGGCCATTATCACGGGGCACTTAAGAGCTGGATAAAGTTGCAGGACGAATATGACTGCTTCTTCTTCGTTGCCGATTGGCATGCGCTTACCACCAAGTATGATGAGACGGAAAATTTAAATGAAGATACCATCGACATGGTGATCGACTGGCTCGCCATGGGTTTAGATCCCAAGAAATGTACCATCTATCGGCAGTCCGATCTGCCTCAAGTAGCCGAGCTTGCCCTCTATCTTTCGATGATAACCCCCATCTCCTGGCTGGAGAGGTGTCCGACTTACAAGGAGATGATTCAGGAGATATCGAAGAAGGATATCGCAACCCATGGCTTTCTGGGCTACCCCGTTCTTCAGACCGCAGACATCGTGATCTGTCACGGCGAGATAGTTCCGGTTGGCGAGGATCAGCTGCCACACTTAGAACTCGCAAGGGAGATAGTCAGGCGCTATAACCATATTTATGGGGAGTGCTTCACCGAGCCGAAGGCACTTCTGACCGAGGCTAAACGGGTCCTTGGTACCGATGGTCGCAAGATGAGCAAGAGTTACGGAAACGATATCAAGCTCAGCGACCCTCCAGATCTCATTAAATCAAAGATTATGGAGATGATAACCGATCCGGCCAGGATCAGGCGGGACGACCCGGGCCATCCCGAAGTCTGTCTCGTTTTTAACCTCCACAGGGTCTATAGCCCGGATATCTCGGATATCGAAGAGAAATGTATAGCCGGCAAGAGGGGTTGCGTTGAGTGTAAATCCATGCTGGCCGAGCGGGTCGCGGACTCGCTCGGCCCGTTTAGGGAGAGGAGAGGCGAGATAGAGAAGGATCCCTCTCTGATCCTGAGCGTCTTAAAGGATGGGGCCGAGAAGGCCGCCCCCATCGCTAAAAAGATCCTAAGCGAGGTTAGAAGGGGCATAAATATAGAATGAGGCCTCCTTTCATCATCTGGCTACCTGGAGAATGAAATAGTATGACTTATGAGATTAAGATAGATGTCTTCGAGGGTCCCTTCGATCTTTTGTTGAATCTAATTCTCAAGCATGAAGTAGACATCTACGACGTTCCGATAGCCACCATAACCGAGGAGTATCTCTCCTACATCGAAAGGCTCCAAGCGGTCGATCTGGAGTCGGCTAGCGGATTTCTTCTGGTCGCTTCGACCCTCCTTGAGCTGAAATCGGCAACCCTTCTGCCCAAGCGGATCGAAGAGGAGTCAGGCGATGATGATGAGCTCTCGCCCGAAGATGTCAAAGAGAACCTGATAGCCAGGCTCATCAAGTATAAGAAGTTCAAAAACGCCTCCTTGAGTCTTGCGGCCCGCTATGAACTCGAGAGCAGGTACTACAAGAGGGAAGCGGGCTTAGAGGAGAGATTTTTGCGTCTCATACCAGATCTTATGGAGGGGGTGACCGCCGAGGATCTGGCCGGTGCCATCGCCAAAATCCTGGCCAAAAAGAACGCTTTTGCCATAGACACCACGCATATAATCGCACAACCCATCAGTTTGGATGAGATCACTCAGGCCATCAGAAAAAAGTTCGCCCTTAAAAGGGAATGGACTTTTCACGAGCTGACGAGCGGCTGCGAAAGCCGGCCAGAGATAGTCGCCTATTTTCTGGCCATCTTAGATCTCTTCAAGGAGGATATCATCGAGGTGACTCAGGCGATAAATTTCGGCGAGATAGGCTTGATCCTTCGGTCCGATAAAAGCCCAGAAAGCATAGAGGCTGCATATGGTCGATAATCTACAGGGAATAATCGAGGCTCTCCTATTCGTTGCCGAAGAGCCGCTCTCCTTAAAGAAGCTCGTCAAGGTGACCGGATTCTCTGCGGCTCAAATAGAGAAGGTCATCGAAGAGATTCAAGCTTCTCTTAGTGACCAAGAGAGCGGAATACAACTCAGGAGACTTGCCGGCGGCTATCGGCTCTACACCCATCCCGGTTATGCCGAATACGTCGAAAACCTGGTCCTTTCGGCCGACTATCGCAAACTCAGCCAAGCTTCACTTGAGACCCTTGCTATAATCGCCTACCGTCAGCCCATTACCAGACTCAACATAAACGCCATTCGGGGGGTCAACTCCTCGGGAGCCATCGCCTCCCTCATCGAGAGGAGCCTGGTCATCGAGGTCGGTCGCGAGCGCGGCCCCGGCCAGCCAATCCTGTATGGCACAACCAAGCTATTCTTGGAAAACTTCGGCTTAAACTCCCTTCAAGATCTTCCACCCATAATCGATTTTGTTCCGGATGAGGCCGTCGTCGATCAGCTTCAACTGAAACTTAACGACCGAAAGTCTGGATGAGAAGGAGAATTAATCAATTTGACCAAGAAGGTTGAACAGGCAAGGCTCCAGAAGGTTCTGGCTGAAGCGGGCCTTGGCTCCAGGAGAAAGTGCGAGGAGTTGATAGCCTCCGGACGGGTCAAGGTGAATGGGGCGGTCGTGAGTGAGCTTGGCTCAAGGGTCGATCCCTTAAAAGATGAGGTCGAGGTGGATGGGGTACGGATAGGGAGCCCCCCGAAGGTCTATTTCGCCATGAACAAACCGAGGGGCTATCTCACCACCATGAGCGATCCCTTTGGGCGGCCGACCGTAAAGGACCTCTTAAGCGGCGACTTCCGCCTGTTTCCGGTCGGCCGCCTCGATCAAGATAGCGAGGGTCTTCTCATATTGACCAACGATGGCGAGCTGGCCAATCGGCTTATGCATCCGAGTTTCAAAGTGCTAAAGATCTATGAAGTCGAGGTCCTCGGCTTCCCAAGTGAAACCGACTTAAATTCCTTAAGGGAGGGCATCGAATTAGATGGGCGCCTTACCGCTTTGGCCACGGTGGAAGAACTCGCCGTTACAGAAGAGGGGGCACTTTATCGCGTAGGACTGCGCGAGGGGAGAAAGCGCCAACTAAGAAGGATGTTCGACTCCATCGGTCACGGCGTCATCTCGCTTAAGCGGACGGACTACGGGCCGCTATCGCTTCGGGCAATAAAGCCGAAGGGGGTGCGGCCCTTAAGCGAGCTCGAGGTGGACGCCCTAAAGAGGGCCGTAAAACTATCGGAATGAGCCGGTTACATTAATTTGACTTTAAATCGCCCTTTAAGTATAATTCTTAAAAATTCATAGCGATTAGGCTATAAGGGAAGGCCGTGAAATTCGGCCACGGGCCCGCCACTGTAACCGCCAAGTTAGCTGCAAGCCGATGGCTTCGGTTATATCCACTGTCAATTTTGATGGGAAGGAGCAGCAAGCGTCGAAGCGGAAGTCAGGATACCTGCCTAATGTTGACGCACCTTCGTGGAACAAGGCCGATCTTATCGATCTTCCCCAACGAAGTTTGGGGATTTTTTGTTTCTAACCACTGACAAGGAGAGTTGAAATTATTATGCGGAATTCAAAACTTATTTTTACGATGCTTTCCCTGATTATGGCGGCTAATCTATTGGGTTGCGCCGCTCTCAAAAAAGAGCCTTCTAAAGAGGGGGCCAGCCCGGCGGTCTCGATGACCGATGATCTCTCCAGGCAGGTCTCATTGAGCGGCGAGGTTAAGAGGATAATCTCGCTTGCTCCCAGCAACACCGAGATTCTTTTCTCTCTAGGCCTGGGCGATAAGGTGATTGCGGTGACGGACTTCTGCGACTACCCCAAAGAGGCTCTTGGCAAGGATAAGATAGGCGGCTTTTCGGAGCCGAACGTCGAAAAGATAATCGAACTTGAGCCGGATCTCATCCTTGCAACGGGCATGCACGAAAAATATATCGAGCAATTTGATGAGCTTGGGCTGACGACCTTTGTCTTGGATCCAAAGAGAATCAGCGATATTTTGGCCGCCATCGAGAGGGTTGGAAAGCTTACGGCCAAAGAGGAGCGGGCGAAGGAGTTGGTCTCGGGGATGAGGGAGAAGCTTGCTGAGATCGATGAGAAGCTCTCCTCGCTTAAGGATGAGGAGAGGCCGCTCACCTACTACGAAATCTGGAACGATCCAATAATGACGGTCGGCTCAAACAGCCTGATCGGCGAGGCAGTCACAAAGGCCGGAGCAAAGAGCATCGGAGATGGACTGGCCGGAGAGTATCCAAAGATCAGCCTGGAGGTTTTGGTCGAGAAGGATCCCAAGATAATCATAGCCCCCAAGGGGAGCATGGGTGATCCCAAATCCATCTCAGAGCGGAAAGGCTGGGAGAATATATCGGCCGTAAAGGAAGGAAGGGTCTTCGTCGTCGATGAGGATGTGCTGGTCAGGTTCGGCCCCAGGATCGTCGATGGCATCTATGAAATGGCCAAATTGATCCATCCTGACCGCTTTTAAGGCCGCTTTGGATATCCACATGGTGGGAATAAAATTGTGAAACAAAAGAGAGGGGGGCGAAGCGCTCTTCTTGCATTATTGATCTTAATCTTGCTTGCAACCTGCGCAGTTGCCGCTTCGATTGGAGCCGTAAGGATTCCCCTTGGCGAGCTGATCGGGCTGCTTAAAGGATTGATATCACCCCAAGCGACCCTCAAAACTCCTTATGGAACAGATTACGCTACCATCTTTTTTAAGATAAGGCTGGTCAGGATCTCTTTAGCTGTGTTGGTCGGTGCCTCACTCTCGGTTTCGGGCGTCGTCTATCAAGGGATATTTAAAAATCCGATGGCCGATCCCTATATAATCGGGGTCTCCTCGGGAGCGGCCCTTGGGGCGACGATAGCGGCCTTGCTCGTAAGGAGCGGGTCGATATTTGGCTTTTCGATCATGGCCTCCTTTGCCTTCATCTTTGCGACCCTTGCCGTTTTTGTGATCTATAAGATGGCCGAACGGTCAGGCAGGATTCCGGTCGAAACGCTCCTTCTGGCCGGAATAGCCCTCGGCGCCCTCTTTCATGCCTTGACCTCTTTTATCATGGTCATCGGAAGCCGCGATCTCCACCTCATCATCTACTGGCTGATGGGAGGATTCTCATCAAAGGGATGGGACCATGTCCTTGTACTCTTGCCATTCATCCTTGTTGGCTTGCCCTTCATATACTTTAACTCTCGTGAACTCAACCTCCTCCTCCTCGGCGAAGAGAGGGCCGGTCAGCTTGGCATCGAGGTTGAGAGGGTTAAACGTGGTCTCATAATCGCCTCCTCTCTGCTGACCGCGGCGGCCGTCTCGGTCGGCGGAATAATCGGTTTTGTGGGTCTCATCGTACCCCACAGCGTCAGACTGTTAACCGGACCCGACCATAAGATTTTAATTCCGGCCTCAGCCCTTGTCGGCGCCATCTTCTTGGTCCTTTCGGACCTCTTGGCCCGGGTGGTCATAGCTCCGACCGAGATGCCGCTCGGAATAATCACCGCCCTCTTCGGGGCGCCATTCTTCGTCTATCTCTTGAGAAAAAGAAGGGGGGTTATCATCTGATGTGCGCTCCCGCTCTCCTTGTCGAGAACTTAAGCTTCGGATATCAGCCAAAAGATGATTTGGTCTTGGCCCTCGATCTTCGGATCGACCCGGGCGAATTCGTCGGACTCATCGGACCGAACGGCTCAGGCAAGACCACTCTTATTGGGCTGCTCTCACGCTCGCTCGCTCCCAAGGGACTGATCGAGGTGAATGGCGATGATACGGGGGCTTTGACCGCAAAGGAGATGGCAAGACGGATTGCAGTGGTTCCTCAAAGCCTCGACATCTCCTTCTCCTTTAACGTGCGGGAGTTGGTGGCCATGGGAAGGACTCCTCATCTTAAGAGGTTCGAAGGGGAGAGGCCGGCTGACCGCTTGGCCATAGAGAAGGCCATGAAGGCGACCCGAATCGGCGATCTTGCTAATCGCAAGGTCAAAGAGCTCTCGGGCGGCGAGATCCAGAGGGTGATAATCGCTCAAGCCCTGGCTCAGGAGGCGGGAATCCTTCTTCTTGATGAACCCACGGCTCATCTCGATATCGGCTATCAACTCGAGATAATGGAGCTCATAAGTGAGCTGAGCGAGGGCGGGATAACCGTCCTTGCCGTCATCCACGACCTCAATCTGGCTGCCGCCTATTTTAAGAGGCTCGTCTTTTTGAGGGATGGCCGGGTGATCGCCGATGGCCCCACCGAAGAGGTCTTTAACTCTGCCAACATCCAGCAAACCTTTTCCACCCCAAATGTCGTTCACAAGAACCCGATGACGGGCCGCCTCTTTACCACTCTAAGCGGCGCCTTGGGGCCAGAGGGCGCTCAAAAAAGGGGGAGGATTCATATAATTTCAGGAAGTGGCAGCGGGGCCGCCATCATGAAAGAGTTGAGCCATCAAGGCTACAACCTCTCGGCCGGTGTCTTGAATGTATTAGATAGCGATGAGGAGGCGGCAAGGAGCTTAGGAATCATCACGGCTCTGGAGGCTCCCTTCTCCTCTATTTCGAAGGAGGCCTTTGTGGTCAACAAGGAGCTCGTCGATGAGAGCAAGGTCGTGATCATCTCAAACGTCTGCGTAGGAAAGGGCAACTTCAAAAATCTCATCTTCTTACAACTTGCCTTAAGGGCGGGCAAGAGAGTGATCATAGTCGAGGAGACGCCCATCGAAGAGAGGGATTTCGTTGGCGGCCGCTTTAAGGATCTGACGGGCGAGCTGATAAGAGAGGGCGCCGTAAGGGTTGGAGGTAGGGCCGAGCTTATGGAGGTTCTAAAATCTTGGGGGGAATTCGTTTGAGCAGACTCACGCTCATCTTGGGCGGAGCCCGCTCTGGAAAGAGCGACTTTGCGGAAGAATTGGCCAAAAGCGGCGGGCGGGTTGCCTTCATCGCGACCGCCAAACCGCTGGATTTAGAGATGGAAGAGAGGATCGAGAAACATCGCCGCTCTCGCCCCAAAAACTGGGCGACCTTTGAAGTGGATGTGGATCTCTCAGCCTGCTTGAAAGGCGCGGAATGCGACGTGGCAATCTTGGATTGCTTGACCATCTTCGTGGCAAACTGCATGGAGGCGGCCAAGGCGGCCGCCCTCGATCCGGAAAGCTTCACCATAGAGGGGCTCAAAGAGGGACTTAAAGCGGCCAGAGAGTCAGGGGCGGAGTTCATCGTGGTCAGCAACGAGGTCGGATCCGGGATCGTTCCCGAAAACGAACTTGCCAGAAATTATCGCGATATCCTTGGAAAGGCAAATCAACTCCTTGCAGGAAGGGCCGATTCGGTCTATCTGATGGTGGCCGGCATACCGGTCAAAATAAAGGATTAGGGGGAGAGAGGTTTGAGCGCAAAGACGCTGATGATTCAGGGGACCGGCTCAGATGTCGGAAAGAGCGTAGTCGTTGCGGGACTCTGCCGCATCTTCTCCGATATGGGGATGGATGTTGCGCCTTTTAAGGCACAAAATATGGCTCTAAACTCATTTGTGACGCTGGACGGCAAAGAGATGGGCAGAGCCCAGGCCGTACAAGCGCGGGCCGCCCGCCTCGAGCCATCCGTTGACTTCAATCCGATTCTTTTGAAACCGACTAGAGAGGCCGCCTCGCAAGTAATCGTCCACGGGCGGCCCGTCGCCAACCTGACCGCAAGGGAGTACCACGAGGGCTTTAAGGGTGCGGCCAAAAAGGCGATAGACGCCTCGCTCACCCGTCTTCTGGCTGAGCGCGAACTTATCATAATCGAAGGTGCGGGCAGCCCGGCCGAGGTCAACTTGAAGGATATGGATATAGTCAATATGGCGGTCGCCAAAGCGGCAAAGGCTCCCGTGATCCTAATCGGAGATATAGATAAGGGCGGGGTGCTGGCCTCGCTCGTCGGAACCCTCTCCCTTCTCGAAGAGGATGAGAAAAAGATCGTCTCGGGTCTGATCATAAACAAGTTCCGGGGAGATTTAGGTCTCCTTGGTCCCGTGCTCGACTTCTTGACCGAACGGACGAAAAAGCCGGTTTTGGGGGTCCTGCCTTTTATGAACGACATCGCCATCGAGGAGGAGGATTCAATCCCAAAACGGGACCATGAAACGGGCGACTTCGATATCGATGTGGCCATAATCAGGCTTCCCAGGATATCAAACTTTACCGATTTCGATCCGTTGAGGCTGGAAGAGGGCGTAAGGCTCAGGTATGTGAGCAGGTTAACCGATCTTTGCGATCCCGACGTCCTGATCATTCCGGGCAGCAAGAATACCCTTAGCGACCTTAATTGGCTTTACAAAAGCGGTTTTGCAGAGGCGGCCATAGGTCTTAGAGCTAGAGGCAGGTTGATAGTCGGCATTTGCGGAGGTCTTCAAATGCTTGGAGAGAAGATATCCGACATGGAGGGGATTGACGGTCTTGCGGGCAGCTCAAAAGGTCTCGGACTCCTTCCGATTTCAACCTCCTTTCATGGAGAGAAGGTGACCGAAAGGGTTCGCGCCCGCCTTAATGGTAGTCACAAGCTCTTTTATGGTCTAGAAGATCAC
Source organism: Actinomycetota bacterium (assembly GCA_030017835.1). Classification (NCBI taxonomy): domain Bacteria; kingdom Bacillati; phylum Actinomycetota; species Actinomycetota bacterium. Next base: position 68,395 of record JASEGU010000001.1, read on the forward strand.
GAATTTGAAGCCTATGAGATTCATCATGGCCGAACTGATTTTGGAGAGACTGACCCCTTGTTTGGGATCGAGTCTTCCACGGGGACAAGCAGGGACGGCATGGTTAGCGAAGACGCTGTGGTCTTTGGGACTTATCTCCATGGAATATTTGAAGATGACTTAATTCGGGCGGCCTTTTTGGACGGGATAAGAGCGAAAAAGGGCCTTGCCAAGAGGGGATCATCGTTCAACTTCATAAGCTCTTTTGAAGCGGGCCTAAATGACTGGGCAGAGGTCTTGCGCAAAAACTTGGACATGGTGATGCTCGAAGGGATAGTCAAAAAGGGGAGTTCAAATTGATAGCCTACGCGATGCTTGCCGCCTTTTTTATCGATTATTTGATTGCCGACCCCCCGCATCCCCTTCACCCGGTCAGACTGATTGGGCTCTTCATCTTGAAGGCAGAGAACGTTTTGAGCAAGACTTTTAAAGGTAGAACGGAGTATTTCGCAGGTCTCATTTTGGCGGCCGGCACGATTCTTATCTCCTTCATCGCGGCTCGCTACCTCATCATTTTTGCCGGAAAGGTCTCAAATCATCTCTCCTTTTTACTTGCGATATTTCTCATATATTCGACCATAAGCCCCAAAGAGATGGTCAAACAAGCCAAACGGGTCCGATTAGAACTCAGAGAGGGAAGTCTTCAGGGCGCAAGAGAGAGCCTTTCTGGGCTGGTTGGTCGAGACACCGATTGTCTTGATGAAGGGGCTGTGATACGGGCCGCCATCGAGACAGTCTCAGAGAATATCACCGATGGCAGCGTGGCTCCTCTCTTCTACGCGGCGCTTGGCGGTCCCCCCCTTGCCATGGCTTACCGGGCCGTAAATACCCTAGATTCGATGGTCGGCTACAAGAACGAAAGATATGCCAAGCTAGGTTTCTTCTCAGCCAAACTGGATGATTTGGCGAGCTATATACCGGCCAGGATAGCTGGGCTACTGGTAACGTTTGCCGCCCTTATCATGGGCAAGGATTGGCGGCGCTCTCTTATCACGACGATAAGGGAGTCCAAAAAACATTCGAGTCCAAACGCTGGCATCGGCGAGGCGGCGATGGCCGGGATCCTCGGGATCGAACTTGGGGGGCCGAGTAGCTACGGGCAAAAGCTCGTCGAGAGGGCCAGGCTCGGCCAAAACAAGACCAGTTTAAGCTCGTCTATGATAGGCGAGGCCGCTATGGTTCACTATTTGGTGGCGGCCCTATCTCTCGGACTCTTCGTTCTCTTGAGGATGGTCATCGAACCCTTGGGAGGCCATCTGTGAGCGGGCTGGTATCGGCCATTAACTTCTTGTCCATCATCTCCATCCCGTCCAAGAGGGGACGGAGCGAAGCTGAATTGAAGGGGGCGGCTCGGTTCTTCCCCTTAGTCGGCCTCCTTTTTGGGCTTATTTTAGCCCTTTTAGACATCGGTTTACGGATGGTCTTACCGCTCATGGCCGCATCGATTCTGCTGATTGCCGCCTCGACCATCTTAAGCGGTGCGATTCACTTAGACGGGTTGGCAGACACCTTGGACGGCATCCTGGGCGGCGGGGGGGATAGGGTCAGGAGCCTTCAAATAATGAGAGACAGCAGCCTGGGGACATTTGGGGCGGCTTCGCTATCCTTGGACCTCATACTCAAATTTGTTCTCATAGCCTCACTTCATGGCCGACTTCGATTTCTGGCTTTGCTCTTATTTCCCTTGGTAGCGAGGGGAGCGCTCGTCTTTTCGATGGTCCTTTTCCCCTGCGCCAGGGGCGATGGCAAGGCCAAAAGTTTTGACTCTTTCAAAGATATCAAAAGCCTATCGATTCCGATCATCCTCTTGCTTTCCTCAATCTTCTTCTGCCCGCTGTCTGTTTTGGCCACACTCGTCACTCTTTTGTTATCCTTTCTGATTTCATATCTATTAAACAAAAGGCTCGGCGGGCTGACCGGAGACACCTATGGCGCCGTGGTCGAACTTTCTGAGATATCGTTTCTTCTCATCTTCCTGATTGGAGCTCGCCCATGAAGATGATGATTCACGGCGGCGAGCCGAAGCGAACGTTTGAAAGACTTGGGCTCACTCCAAGAGAGGTGATAGATTTCAGCGTAAACATCAACCCCTTTGGGCCGCCAAAAGGCGTCCTTAATTACTTAAGGTCCATTGATGAGCAAGATATAAGGGATTATCCAGATCCGGAAAGCTCCAGGCTAAAGGGGATACTATCTCAAAAACTCGGCCTTGGCCTGGGTAATTTAGCCCTAATGAGCGGCTCCTTGGAAGCGATACATCTGGTTGCAAGCCGCCTGGTCGATTCTCGCGGCGCCCTCATCATCTCACCGAATTTTTCCGAATACGAAGCCTCGCTGAAGGCATACGATATCCCGGTCGCAAAGCTTAGCCTTAGCGAAGATGACGGCTTCGATCTCACAAACAAGACTTCAAATTTGAAAATCAATGATTTTGGGGCCATCTTTTTATCCAACCCGAACAATCCGACTGGAAGGCTATACGATAAAAAGGAGCTTATAGCCATGATACAAAGGGCTAAAGGCTCCAAAACTCTGATCGTTTCCGATGAGTCCTTCATGGACTTCGTCATCGAAAAGCAGAGCGAGTCTTTGGCATATCGTGTAAATGAGTTTGATAATCTAATCGTCCTCTCCTCCTTGACCAAGTTCTATTCCTTGGCCGGCTTAAGGATCGGCTGCGCCATCGCATCGGACGGTCTCATCGAGATGATAAGGCAAGCCTCGCCCCGTTGGAACTTGAATCATCCGGCCCAGAAGGCGGCCGAAATCGCCATCTTGGACTCAGCTTTTGAGGATTTCAGCCTGAAAGAGAATCAAAGACTTCGGGCCGATCTGTATCAGAGGTTGTCTGCGATCGGCGGAATCAAAGCCTTCTTATCAAGCGCAAACTTCATTCTCATAAAGGTGGATTCGAGGGAGATCTTGGGATCGGATTTCTTCGCAGAGCTTTTGAAGTGCGGCTATCATCTTAGGGACTGCTCATCTTTCGAGGGTCTTGGAGGCGACTTCTTTAGGATCGCGGTCAGAAAAGAGGAGGAGAACTTGGCCCTCTTGGCCGAAATGAGAAAGATAATTTCAACGACATAAAAAGGAGAAAAACATGCTTAAACTCGACGATATGACGGGCGGTTTTGCGGATTTAGACGAGGATGCGAGAAAGCGGGCAGCAGCTCGTCTTGACAATCTGACCAAGCCCAAAGGGAGTCTGGGCGCCCTTGAAGAGATGGTCAAATGCCTGGCCGCAATATACGGGACCGATGAGCTCAAGATCGGCAAGAAGACGATCTTCGTCATGGCGGGAGACCACGGCGTGGCAGAAGAGGGGGTGAGCGCCTTTCCCAGCGAGGTCACCCCTCAGATGGTCTTAAATTTTTTGGGCGGGGGGGCTGCCATAAATGTTCTTGCCCGCCACGTCGGGGCGGACGTCAAGGTGGTCGATATCGGGGTTGCCGGCGAGCTCGAAACCGGCGGTCTGATATCCCGCAAAGTAAAGCCAGGTACTGACAATATGACAAAAGGGCCAGCCATGACAAAAGAGGAGGCGCTCGAGGCGATCAAGGTGGGAATGGAACTTGCTATGGCTGAAGTAGAGGCCGGCGCAAAGCTCCTTGGCACGGGCGACATGGGTATCGGTAATACCACCTCAAGCAGTGCCATCGCTGCCGTTTTGACCGGCTCTTCTCTCGACGAGGCGATCGGGCGAGGCACGGGCATCGGCGACGGGGCCCTGAAGGTGAAGAGGGATGCGATCAGGCGGGCCATAGAGCTCAATCGCCCAGATCCCACAGATCCGCTCGATGTCCTCTCAAAGGTCGGCGGCCTTGAGATTGCGGGGATAACCGGCCTGATTTTAGGCTCGGCCAAGGCAAAAGTTCCTGTCGTCATCGACGGCTTCATCTCATCGGCCGCCGCCCTGGTGGCGGCCAAGATCTCAAAGAAATCGACCGGTTACATGATAGCCTCTCACCAGTCGGTCGAGCCCGGCCATCTTAAGGTCCTAAGCGAACTCGGCCTAAAACCCGTCTTGATGATGGATATGCGCCTCGGAGAGGGGACCGGAGCAGCTCTTGCCATGGGGCTGATAGACGGCGCCATAAAGATATATAATGAGATGGCAACATTCGACGGAGCGGGAGTCTCAAAGGAGCTTTAGGAGTGAAGATGACCAGGTTGTATCTCGTTCGTCACGGCGAGACCGAGTGGAACGCGCAAGGCAAATATTTGGGAGTCACAGACATCCCTTTGACCTTAAGGGGCCGCTCTCAGGCGCTCGCCCTTGGAAGGTATCTCGAGGATAAAGGGGTCAGTGCGGCATATTCGAGCGAACTAAAGAGGGCCAAAGAGACACTTAAGATTGCCACTTCGGCTCTGAATATTAACCCCTCGGTCCTTAATGGTTTGAATGAAATTAATTTCGGCCGCTGGGAGGGCATGACGTACGAAGAGATAGAGAGATCTTACGGTGACCTCCTCTCGAACTGGCTCTTGGATGTCTCAAGATACGAGATCCCCGATGGCGAGAGGTGGCATGATTTTAAATCGCGGGTTAGCGAGAGTTTCGATAGGATAATCGAAGAGAACCAGGAAAGAGAGGTCTTGGTCGTAACTCACGGCGGCGTGATCAAGACCATAATTGGTTCTATCTTGGGCATGGAGCCGGTCGGTTTTTGGAAACTTCGCCAAGATAAGGGAGCTCTCAATATCTTAGAGGTTCACAGAAAAGAGGCAATGGTGACTCTTTTGAATGACACCTGTTATCAGAATCACATTTAGATTTCCACCAATTTAAGCAGGCAATTTATTGAGCAAAGGTCCCCATTATGTTAAACTCCATTCATCTTTTTAGCTCTCAATATTAACGCCTTGAGGTGCGCATTGAAGGATATCTTTAGAAAAGAACTTGAAGCATTGAGGCCTTACAGCCCAGGAAAACCGATTGCTGACGTCAAAAGGGAGCTTGGCTTGAGCGAAGTCATAAAGCTCGCCTCCAACGAATCACCAACCCCGCCGCTCCAGGCGGCAGTTGAGGCGATAGCTTCGGCCTCCCTCGGCATAAACCGCTATCCGGACGGGGCTTGCTTGGATTTAAAGTCGGCGCTTTCGAGGCACCTTGAGGTTGAAGAATCGACGATAATCGTGGGCAATGGCTCAAATGAGCTCATTCGCCTTCTTGCCCAGGCCGTTTTGAACTCTGGCGATGAGGTGGTGATGGCAAGTCCCTCTTTCGTCGTCTATCCCACCGTATCTTTAATGATGAATGCCCACCCGGTCGAAGTCTCCTTAACGGGTCACCGCCACGATCTTGCGGCCATGCGCTCGGCCATCACCGAAAAGACCAAGATGGTCTTCATCTGTAACCCCAATAATCCAACCGGCACTATAGTGAGCCGGAGCGAGGTCGAAGAGTTCTTAAACGGTACTCCAGATCACGTCATGGTCGTCTTCGACGAGGCCTACTTCGAGTACGTGGATGATCCGGATTTTGCGAGCGGCCTTAAATATTTCTCGCCAAGCGGCGGAGTCGTGGTCCTTCGAACCTTCTCGAAGATCTTTGGCCTGGCTGGTCTTAGGATTGGCTATGGTGTCGCTCCCAAAGAGGTTGTGACCTATCTCGACAAGATCCGAGAGCCCTTCAACGTAAATAGCTTGGCTCAAGTTGGGGCGCTTGCAAGCCTAAGGGAGAAAGAAGAGGTTGCAACTAGAAAAACCGACAACCTGGCCGGTCTTAAATTTCTCTCCAAAGCCTTAAGCGAAATGGGCTTCGAGGCGGTCCCGTCATCTGCCAACTTTCTATTGGTCGATGTAAAAGAGGACTCCAAAGAGGTCTTTGGCCGGCTTCTAAAAAAGGGAGTCATCGTGAGATCTGGCGAGATATTCGGAGAGGCATATACCAACTTCATAAGGGTTACGGTCGGAAGTCCCGAGGAGAACAAGAAGTTCATCCTAGCCTTAAAAGAGGTTACTGGCCGGTAGATTTAAATTTTTGAAATTTGAAAAGGTGGTGGTATAGATGATTGTCATAATGAAGGATAGTGCTAGCAACCAGGAGATAGATCACGTAATCGAAAAACTGGATGAGCTCAAGCTCGAGGTCCACATCTCAAGGGGTAAATTTAGGACCATCATTGGAATAATCGGCGAAGAGGAGATGGTCTCCGCCATTCCCTTAGAGGCTTTCCCAGGCGTCGAGAGGGTGGTTCCGGTTCTCAAACCCTATCGCCTGGTTAGTCGCGAGTTCAGCTCGGATGATACCGTTATCGAGGTGAATGGCTCTTTGATCGGAGGTGGAAATTTTGCCGTCATAGCTGGTCCTTGCTCCATTGAGTCTGAGGAGCAGGCCATAGAGACAGCGAGATCGGTCAAGGCTGCCGGGGCGACCATGTATAGGGGCGGAGCTTTCAAGCCGAGGACATCGCCGTATAGTTTCCAAGGACTCGGTCTCGAGGGCTTGAAGATACTGGCCGAGGCCAGGAAAGAGACGGGGCTTCCGATAGTTACCGAGGTTATGGATACCAGAGACGTCGACGCCGTGACCACCTATTCCGACATCTTGCAGATAGGAGCGAGGAATATGCAGAACTTCCAGCTCTTAACTGAGGTCGGCAAGCAGCACAAGCCCGTGGTCTTAAAGCGAGGCTTCAGCAACACCATCGAAGAATTCCTGATGGCGGCCGAATATGTCGCCAAAGGAGGCAATCAAGAGATAATCCTCTGTGAACGGGGGATACGAACCTTTGAGCCCTATACCAGAAATACTCTAGACATCAGCGCCATTCCGCTCCTAAAGGGTTTGAGCCATCTTCCGGTCATAGTCGATCCGAGTCATGCGACAGGGCGCCGGGATCTGGTCGGGCCTCTCTCGCTGGCTTCAATCGCCGCCGGAGCCGATGGCCTGATGATTGAGGTTCATCAGGATCCCGAATCAGCCCTCTGCGATGGGCCACAATCTCTTAACCCTCAAGAGTTTACCGAGCTCATGAAGGAGATAAGTTCTCTGGTTAAAAATTTTTCCAAACGGATCGGAGCATGATAAGTGAAAGCCGTTTTTGAAAAGGTTGCCATCGTTGGGCTGGGGCTCATGGGTGGCTCATTAGGCCTGGCAATAAAGGCCCTTAAAGGTCCCCCGAAAGTGGTCGGAATAGCCCGAAGAAGTGGCGTTATCGCCGAGGCCTTAAAAATGGGCGCAATAGACGCGGGGACAACCGATGTTGCCGAGGGTGTTAAAGGGGCCGATTTGATTTTTTTGGCCCTTCCGGTCGGGGCGATGGCCGAGAAGGTCAAAGAGATGATCCCTCACCTGAAAGAGGGGGCGATCATCACCGATGTCGGCAGCACGAAAGAGTCGGTCACCCAGAGCATCCAAGAGATTCTGCCAAAATCATATCATTTCATAGGAGGTCATCCTATGTGCGGATCGGAGAAGGACGGAATTTCGGCCGCAAGCGAGAGCCTTTTCAAGAACGCTTATTACATATTGACCCCGACGAAGGAGACTTCGGCCCCGGCCTTCAAACGCCTTCACTCACTTTTAACCGCAATAAGCGCAAAAGTCATCGCCATCGAACCGAAAAAACATGATCATTTGGTTGCCGCCATAAGTCACCTGCCTCATCTTCTCTCGGCTGCTCTGGTTAATCTGGCCAAAAAGGGAGAGGAGAAGGAGGAGAGTCTGCTCCTTCTGGCCGCCGGCGGCTTCAGGGATACAACCAGGATAGCTGCGGGAAACCCCGATATGTGGGTCGATATCTGCTTAGAGAACGACAAGGCCATCTTGAGTCAGATTGAGGGGTTCGAAAGGGAACTTGGCAAGTTTGCCTCCGCCATAAGGGCAAAGGATAAGGAGGCTCTAAGGAAGGCTCTCCATGAAGCCCAGGTCGCAAGGAAGAATCTACCCATTGTCACCTTGAAGGATATTAGGGCGCTAAAAGAGCTTACCATCTCGGTTACAGATCGCCCGGGCGCCATCAGCGACATAACCGTCTCCATCGGAAACATCGGCATAAACATAGAAGACATCACCCTCGTCCATCTTTCCGAAGAGAGCGGGCTGGTAAAGCTGGTTGTGGCGGACGAAGATTCCGCCAAGAGGGCGGCCAAGGTTCTTAAGAAGAAGGGCTATGTTGTCCAGATAAGCGGTCTCTACGAGAGGGAGGAGCGTTGAGTCACCTCTTTCAAAAGGACGATAAGATCTTCGTGACAAAAGCGCCCAGCTTTTCTGGCAGGGTAAGGGTGCCGGGCGATAAATCGATCTCCCATAGGGCGCTCATGCTTGGAGCTATCGCTGAGGGCAGAACTGAGATCGAGGGCTTTCTTTCGTCAAATGATTGCTTGAGCACCATGAGCTGCCTTAAAGAGCTTGGGGTGGAGTTCAATAATATCTCAAAAACCGCTCTTGTGATTGAGGGCCGTGGCCGAAAGTCACTTAAGGAGCCAAAAGACGTGCTTTTTGCCGGAAACTCGGGCACGACCATGCGGATGCTCCCCGGCATCCTAGCCGGACAAAATTTCTTCTCCGTTTTGACAGGCGACTCCTCCATAAGAGAGAGGCCGATGGGCCGGATAATCTCTCCTCTTAAGGAGATGGGAGCCTCCTTATTTGCGAGAGATGACGGCAATAAACCACCGGTTGCTATCATCGGCTCTACCCTATCCGGGATCGACTATGAGATGCCCGTCGCAAGCGCGCAGGTTAAGAGCTGCATCCTTCTGGCCGGGCTTTTCGCTAAGGGTAAGACCAGAGTTATCGAGAAGGTTCCATCGCGCGACCACAGCGAAAGGATGCTCGCTTTCTTTGACGCGGACATATCGTCAAATAACGGCATCATTGAGATAAGCGCGGAAAAAGAGCTTTTAGCAGCCAAGGTGGAAATACCGGGCGACATCTCCTCAGCCGCTTTTTTACTGGCCGCCGCCCTGATGATCGAGGATTCCGACCTTAGGATCGATTCGGTCGGAGTCAATCCGACCAGATGCGGGTTCTTGGAGGCTCTTGCGATGATGGGCGCAAGCGTCATCCAAGGAGATCAAAAGGTAATCTCAAACGAACCGAGAGCCAATCTTTCGACAGGCTTTGCACCTCTCCAAGCGATCGAGATTGACGCTGAGATGATTCCAAGGATAGTCGATGAGCTGCCGATATTTGCCGTTTTGTCAACTCAGGCAAAGGGGACGACCATCGTAAGAGGCGCAGGCGAGCTCAGGGTGAAGGAGAGCGATCGGATAACCGCGATAACCTCCGAGCTCAAAAGCCTCGGCGCTGACATTAAAGAACTTGCCGATGGGTTTGAAGTCAAGGGCCCGTCTAAACTTAAGGGGACAAAGGTCGATTCATATGGCGACCATCGGATGGCCATGGCCCTGACCGTCGCCGGGCTCATAGCAGAAGGAGAGACCGTAATCGACGGAGCCGCCTCGGTTGACATCTCCTTTCCCGGCTTCATAGAGACGATAAATTCTCTCGTTAAAGGGGAGTGATTTCTCCATGATAATCGCAATCGATGGGCCGGCCGCCTCAGGAAAGAGCACGATAGCCAAGAGAGTAGCCTTAAATCTCGGATTAGATTACCTAGATACCGGAGCCATGTACCGGGCGGTCACCTTCAAAGCCCTGGATAAGTCGCTAAACACCGAAGACGCCGTATTGATGGGAAGGCTGGCCAGAGATTTAAGCCTTGAGTTCAAGAACAAGACTCAAGGTGACAATATTTGCATAGAGGTCTTTTTAGACGGTCAGGATATCAGCGAGGAGATACGTTCGCCAAGAGTGACGGCGAGCGTCTCAGCCGTCGCCAAAATACCAGAGGTCAGAATGGCTATGGTCGAACTCCAGCGGAGACTGGCAGGCGAGAAAGACACGGTGGCCGAAGGGCGGGATGTCGGCACCCAGGTCTTTCCAAAGGCCGAAAAGAAATTCTTTTTGGTGGCTTCCGCCAGGGAGAGGGCCACAAGAAGGTGTAAAGAGTTCGAAGAGAAGGGCTATCAGGTTGACATCGACTCTTTAGAGAGAGATATCGCATCCAGGGATGCGATCGACAGCGCCAGGGAGAATAGTCCTTTAAGGAGGGCCGATGACGCCATCTTGATCGATACCACGAGAAAAAGCATCGAAGACGTCGTGACTGAGATACTTGAGCACATCGGCCGGAAGGTTTAATTCTTTGACCGAGAGAAAGAGTATCATTTACAAAATATTTTTATTCGTTTGCAGGGTTCTTTTGAGGCTTACGCTAGGACTTGAAGTCTTGGGGAATGAGAATGTGCCATCTCAAGGCCCGGTTATATTCGTTGCCAATCACGTTACCGCCATCGACCCCTTCGTGGTCGCGGTCGCCCTATCCAAAAGAAAACTGAGCAGCATCGCCAAAGAAGAACTTTTCCGATCGCCAATTTTGGCCGCCTTCTTGACAAGGATCGGCGTCTTTCCGGTAAGCCGGGGCAAATATGATAGGAAGATCTTAAAGAGGTCGCTCGAAATTCTCTTAGGCGGAGGCGCATTGGCCCTCTTTCCCGAGGGGACCAGATATAGACTGGGCGAAGGAGAACTCGGTCCCTTGCAAGACGGGGCCGCGTTGATCTCTATAATGAGCGCCGCTCCCATAATACCGCTTGCCATCACGGGGACCGACAAGGCCATTCTGCAAGGAGCAAAATTCATTTGCCCGGCCAAGGTAAGGGTCAAGATAGGCCGGGTGGTTACAAGAAGCGATGACAGGAAGGAATATACCGCAAACATACGAAAAGCCCTCATCCACCTCCTTAATCAGGCTGCCCATGAAGATTGAGATCGCCGCCGAGGCCGGTTACTGCTATGGAGTCGAGCGCTCACTAAAACTTGCCAAAAAAGCCCTCGAGGTTTCTAAGCGGCCGATATATACCTATGGCCCAATAATCCACAATCGAAAGGTCGTGGAATCGCTTAAAGAGAAGGGGATTGAGCAGATAGAATCCTTGGATGGCATCACCTCGGGAACCCTTATCATAAGATCGCATGGCGTCGCTCCTAAAATAAAAGAGGAGGCCGAGGCAAAAGGATTGACCGTGATGGACGCCACCTGCCCGTTCGTCAAAAAGGCTCAAAAATGTAGCAAAAAGCTGACTAAAGAGGGATATGACCTGGTTATTATCGGTGAAAAGGATCACCCGGAAGTTATCGGAATTCTAGCCCATGCTGAGACAAAAGCCAAGGTCGTTGACGATCCGGGCCAGATTAGAAACCTAAAGCTCAAGGATAGGGCGGGGGTTGTGGTTCAGACCACCCAACCTCTCGATCTCGTCAAAAAGATTGTGGGCGAACTCTTGAGCGTCGCAAGAGAGATAAAGATCTGCAATACCATCTGCGATGCCACCGCAAAGAGGCAAGTTGCAGCCGCCGATCTGGCTCGCCGGGTGGATTTGATGCTGATAGTGGGTGGCAAGGAGAGCGCAAATACCACCAGGCTCGCCGAGATTTGCATGGCGATAAATCCCAAAAGTTACCATATCGAGATGGCCAACGACCTTAGCCTCTCCTGGTTTGCCGGCATCGAAACCGTCGGCATCACGGCGGGCGCCTCGGCGCCAAATTGGATTATCGAAGAAGTGGTCGAGGTGCTCTCCGGCCTCGATTCAATGTGCAGCCTTTGATACGAGACCTAGTTTAATAGATTGAGGCTCCCATGACAGCCAAGATAGTCTCAGTAGCAGAAAGCAGTCCGGCCAAAGCTGCCGGAATAAGAGAGGGCGATATCCTTCTAGATATCAACGGAGTGGTCCTAAGCGACATCTTGGATTATCAGATCCACTCTGACAGCGTGCTCCCCTCTCTTTTAGTCGATAGGGATGGGCGCAAACTTCAATTTAAGATCAAAAAGGGACCGGGTGAAAACCTCGGGCTTACCTTCGAGTCATCCGTCTTCGACTCCTTGATGACCTGTAACAATCGCTGCGTCTTCTGCTTCATCGACCAGCTTCCCAAAGGGGTCAGAAAGAACCTACTCCTTAAAGACGACGATTTCCGGCACTCCTTTATCTACGGCAACTTCATAACCCTGACCAATCTTGCAGGTGCCGATATCGAGCGGGTAATCGCCCAGCGCCTAAGCCCTCTTTACGTCTCCATCCATTCCTTAAATCCCCTCGTTAGGCAGAATCTCATCAGGCCCAAAGGTGAGGATATGGCCGTAGATTTTTTAAGAAGGCTTAGCGACGCTGGCATCGAACTACACATCCAGATTGTCCTCTGCCCCGGCATAAACGATGGCAAAGAACTAAGAAATACGGTGGATGGCCTCATCTTTGGCTTTCCCTCCGTCGCTTCGGTGGGGGTGGTTCCCGTCGGCCTGACCGGTCACAGAAGAGGTCTTTATCCCTTAAGGCCAATCGGCAGAATTGAGGCAGAAGAATTGATCAATGAATATGGGCCCTATCAGGAAGAATGCTTGAAAGAGATGGGATCGGCCAAGGTATTTTTAGCCGATGAGTTCTATATTATAACTGGCAAAAAGCTTCCAGATATCGATCATTATGAGGATTTTCCCCAGCTTGAGAACGGGGTTGGCCTGACAAGACTCTTTTTAGACTCAGCCAGAGACCGCTTAAGTGAGCTTGAGGGCTGGCCAGGGAAGGCTCGGGCCATGATTTTAACGGGAGAGCTTGCGGCGGGCATCGTAAAGGAGCTTGGCAAGGATCTTAATGGATATGGTATCGATCTTGAGGTTTGGCCAATAAAAAATAATTTTTTTGGAGGCGGCGTCAGCGTAACCGGCCTCTTGACCGGCTGGGATATAATTAAAGCTTTGAAGGATTCCAAAGAGGCCGGCCCTTTCCTGCTTCCGGGCATAGTATTAAACGGCGAGGGAAGGCTTTTAGACGATCTGACCATCGATGAAGTGGCCGATAGGGCGAAGAAGAGAATCTTTCTCGTTTCATCCACCGGCGATGGTTTCATTTCGGATCTTTTAAAACTCTGTGAGGATGGTGAGCTTGGCGATAGTTGCAGTATTGGGTAGGCCAAACGTCGGCAAATCAACCCTGGTAAACAGGATGGCCATTAGCAAACGAGCCATCGTAGATGAGGAGATCGGAGTCACCAGGGACAGGAACTATATAGCCACCGATTGGGCCGGGTGCGAGTTCACACTGGTCGATACGGGGGGGCTCATCTTCGGCGATGATGAGGCCCTGGCCTCATCCGTCAAAGAACAGGCCCTGGTTGCCGCCGATGAGGCCGACGCGATAGTCTTTCTGGTCGACTCGAAAGTGGGTCCTTTGGTCGATGATTATGAAATAGCCAAGATACTCAAAAGATCTGGCAAGCCTCTTTTTCTGGTGGTCAACAAGATAGACGACGTAGAGAAGGCCTACGAAACGGCCGACTTCAATGCCTTGGGACTGGGCGAGCCGTACGCCGCCTCGGCCCTGCACGGTCTTGGCATCGGCGATATTCTCGATGAACTGGTGAAGGTTCTTCCCGAGGAGGCCCCAGCGGCACCTGGCGAGACCTCTCTGGTAAACATCGCCATAGTTGGCCGGCCAAACGTCGGCAAATCATCCATCTTCAATCGGTTGATCGGCAGCGAAAGGGTGATAGTAAGCGAGATATCCGGAACGACCAGGGACGCCATCGACACCTTGGTCGAAAGGGATGGTAGGGCCTACCGCTTCATAGACACGGCCGGTCTTAGAAAAAAAAGCCGGATAGAGGGGGTCGAGTATTACGGCATGGTCAGGGCGCTTAGGGCTCTGGGTGGTGCCGATATTGCCCTTTTGGTCATCGATGCGGCCGAAGGCGTAACCGAACAGGATCAGAAGATTGCGGACATGGCGGAGCGCCGGGGCCTTGGAATAATAGTCGTCCTAAATAAATGGGACCTTGTAGAGCCCGATCAGATGGAAGCCATCTACAAGAATCTCTCCAAACGCCTAAGATTCATAGAATACTCGCCCGTTGTCAAGGTCTCTGCCCTGAAGAATAAGGGATTTAAAAAGGTCTTTTCTACGATTGATGAGGTGGCGAGTGAGTTCAAAAAGGAGATATCGACCTCCAAGCTGAATGCACTCGTCCAAAAGGTCAAAGCCAAAGGACATACTGCTCAAAAAGGGGGCAAGAGGCTAAATCTCCTCTATGCGACCCAAGTCAGGACGGCTCCGCCGATATTTCTCTTCTTTGTCAACGATGCGAAACTGGTTGATATATACTTTAAAAGGTATCTGGTAGGCATGATGCGTGAGGCATTCGGTTTTCTGGGCGTGCCCGTGATCATCCGCTTCACCGGCAAGGAGAAGAGGAGTTGAAAATGAATTTAAAAAGAGGGGAGAGGCGCCGGTCTTGATATATTTTAAGGCCCTATCTTCGATCATTATAGGCTATCTCTTGGGCTCCATCTCCTTCGCCACCTTGATTGCAAAGGTAATTTTCAAGCGCGATTTGAGCCAGGAGGGAAGCGGCAACTTGGGAGCGACCAACGCCCTTCGCGTCCTTGGAACGGGACCGGGTCTTCTTGTTCTCTTCGGCGACGTCTTTAAGGGTTTTTTGGCAATAGCCATAGCCAGCCACCTATTTAGGGGAGCGCCGACCGCCTTTACGGCCATTTTTAATAGAGATACAACAATTCCTTTCTCATCTTTCGATTCAGTGGTCATTATTTTCGTCGCCCTTGCTGCCATAATCGGTCACGCCTATCCTCTCTTCTTCAACTTTAAGGGAGGCAAGGGGGTTGCGGTCAGCCTTGGCGTTTTCTTGGGGGTCATGCCTAAGGTCGGCTTGATCCTCTTTTTTATTTGGCTCATCGTCATGGTCTCAAGCGGCTACGTATCGCTCGGCTCAATAATTGCCGCCGCCGCCTTCCCCTTTTTGACCTTGTATTTCCATCAAAGTAATTTGGCTTATCTCATCTTTAGCCTACTCGTATCATTTATGGTAATTTATAGGCATAAAAGCAACATTGAGCGTCTTTTGAGCGGCAAGGAGAATAGAATTGGCAAAAAAGGTCGCAATTAAGCCGGCAGATCTAAATATTGCGGTCATCGGGGCCGGAAGCTGGGGCACGGCCATAGCTACCCTTCTGGCCGAGAAGGGGTTTGAAGTTGTCCTTTGGGCAAGGGACGCTGTTTTGGTTGAGGATATGAAGAGGCTCAAAAGAAATCCCCGCTACTTGACCGACCTCGATCTTCCAGAGACTTTGAGTTTCTCATCCGATCTCAAAGAAGCATTGCCTGGTGCGGGTCTTGTCGTGATGGCGGTGCCTTCCCACGGCATGCGTAAAGCGGCACGCTCAGCCAGAGAGCACCTTACAGGCAAGACAATAGTCAGCTTGGCCAAGGGGATAGAGGCGGAGACCTATCTTAGGATGAGCGAAGTCATAGCAAGCGAGCTTGGCCCGGGCTCCGAAAAGGATATCGCCGTGATATCTGGGCCCAATCATGCCGAAGAAGTGAGCCGGCGGGTGCCCAGCGCGACGGTCGCTGCGGCCAATGACAAGGAAGTCGCCAAGCGGGTTCAAGAGATATTTATGACGCCGTATTTTCGTGTCTACACCAATCCAGATATCATCGGCGTGGAGATGGCGGCGGCCTCCAAGAACGTAATAGCCTTAGCGACTGGCATGTCGGACGGGCTAGGCTACGGCGATAATACCAGGGCCGCCCTTATGACCCGCGGCCTTGCCGAGATGACCCGCCTTGGCATAATCAAGGGGGCCGAGGCCTCTACTTTCTCTGGTCTGGCCGGCCTTGGTGACCTCATCGCCACCTGCACCAGCCTTCACAGCCGCAACCGAGCCACAGGCGAAAAAATAGCCAAAGGCATGACTCTTAGCGAGATAGCTAAGGAGACCTCAATGGTGGCCGAAGGGGTTACGGCCGCCAAAAACCTTCATGACCTAGCCGTCAAGGCCGGGCTCGACATGCCCATAACCGAAGCGGTCTTTCGCGTCTTGTACCAAGGGAAAAAGCCCAAGGACTGCGTGGGCGACCTGATGGCCCGGGGAGCCAAAGATGAGGCTGCGGCTCTGGGCCAGAGAATAAAACCTTGTTAAGAAGTCCTAAAATGCTATAATCTTTTTGCTATTTTTTAAAAAGCTTTTTAAGTGTCGGGGCGTGGCGCAGCTTGGTAGCGCACCAGGCTGGGGGTCTGGTGGTCGCTGGTTCGAATCCAGTCGCCCCGACCATTTTTTGTCTTCTGCCGCCACATGATGATTGCAAGTTCAAAGCGATATAAACCTCCAAACGAGACTCACCTTTCGCTATCGGATGGAATTTGCTATTTGATAGCTGCTTTTATCCCTTTTGTCTTTCTAAAAAATTATCATACTTGCTACTAAGAGAGCCTTAGATTGGTTATAATGTTATACAGATCAACCAGACTTACTGGCAGGTGGTAGAGATGATAGAACGGATATATATCGATCCCGAGACTTGTGGTGGAAGGCCCTGCATCAAAGGGACCAGGATTCCCGTCTATGTAATATTAGACCTGCTTGCAGCCAATTTTTCACCAAGTGGTATCGTCAAGGCATATCCCGATTTAACCGTCGAAGATATTAAGGCCGCCGTTGAATATGCCGCTTTTATCACCAAAGAGAGATCGATTAGACTTAGGGTCGGCTAGGAGATGGATCTTTTAGTTGATATGAACCTCTCCCCCGTAACCGTCAATTACTTGAACAGCATCGGTCACAACGCCGTTCATGCACGCGATTTAGGGCTCAAGAGGGCGAAAGATAAAGAGTTGCTAAAGGTTGCTGCTAGTCTGGGCAGGGTGGTAATAACCCAAGACCTCGACTTTGGAGAACTTATCTTTTTCTCGGATGAGAGCCCACGGCAGGCGCGATAATAATTCGCATAGCAGGCGCTACGCCCAAGAGAGTTAATCTCTATCTTGAAAAAGCCTTGGCCCTCATAAGAA
This sequence comes from Actinomycetota bacterium, assembly GCA_030017835.1. NCBI lineage: Bacteria > Bacillati > Actinomycetota > Actinomycetota bacterium. Next base: position 85,316 of record JASEGU010000001.1, read on the forward strand.
TAGAAGAGATTGAAAACAATGTGGCGATAGTAGAAGAGGATAAGATAAGGATTCACGAGAAAGGATAGTTTTAAGTATAGCAACCAGTTGCCAGGGCTATTTTTTAAATCATCAATCCTTCAGGCTTTTCTGCCAATTACCTCAGCTTCGCGTTAGCGGTGCTGACCCACACGTCCGATTGACTTACACTTACGGGTTTACTAATAACTGGTTTTGCCTTATAATAAAAATATTATTATAACGTGACCTTATTTAAACTTAATCAAAATTTGCGGGCGCAATGACCCGAAAGGAAAAATTGAGCAGAATGAACCATCCAAGGAAAATGTTAATAGCTGGCGTCGCAACAATATTATGCATTGCAAGCTTTGCGCCTTTCTTTTTTATACCCCATGCCATCTCGGCCAGCGGCGGCCATACGGTAACCTTCAATGTTGTCGCCCCGCCGGATGAAGGTGGCGGAGGCGGCGTTCTCCCATACACCGAGAAGGTGGAGCGCGTCTTTGGGCCGGACCGCTACCGCACCGCCGCCACCGTCAGCCAAAAAGGCTGGCCGAAGGGGTCAACCTATGTAATCGTTTCGACCGGCGAAAATTTTCCTGACGGCCTAGCCGGTAGCGCCCTGGCCGGCGCTTATGGCTGTCCTATCCTCTTGACCGAGACTGGCGCCTTAAACTCCTATGCCAAGGGTGAGATAAATCGCTTGAAGGCAACCGGATGCTTCATCTTGGGTGAAACAGGCGCCGTCAGTGACAGCGTGAGGGCTCAAATAATAGCTCAGACCGGCGCCGATAATATTACCAGGCTGGGAGGGATAGATCGCTACGAGACGGCCGAGATTATTGCAGGGGCTGTCAAGGCTAAAACTTCAAGGGTGGGTAAGGTCATCATCGCAAGCGGCGAAGACTTCCCGGATGCTCTGGCCGTCTCTCCGCTTGCAGGTTACAAGGGGTTTCCCATCCTGCTGGTGAAGAAAGATAGCGTTCCGGCCTCCACGCAGAGCGCCATAAAGAGTCTCGGGGCAACCTCTGCCATCGTGGTTGGCGGAAACGGGGTTGTAAGCGATGCGGCCTTCTCTTCCTTAGTAATCGGATCGCCTGGTTATGGGATAGCGGGCCGGATAGTGAGCCAGGCTACTAAAGAGAGGCTTGAAGATATGAAAACCGCCGCCTTGAGACTCTTGGGAATAACCACTGCCAAGCCCTCATCAAACATGGCCGCTGCGGCTTTCACTTCGGCCACAAGGCTGGCCGGAGCGGATAGATATGAGACGGCCGTAGCCGTAGCCGAGCATTCCAAATCGATCTACGGACTCTCTTATAACACCACCTTAGCCGCTACCGGAGTACTCTTTCCCGATGCTTTGACCGGCGGGGCTTATGGGGCGCAGGTAGGCTCGGTCATGATCCTGGTCCATCCGGCCGATTTAACCGCTTCAAAACCGACCAAGGACTTTCTAGCCGCAAACAGGGGAGCCATAAGCAAGGTTGTAATCTTGGGCGGGCCGGGAGCGGTCTCGGAGGCCGTTTTGGGTCAGATAGATGCTCTCATTTAGTCAAATCGGTTTTCGGTCCTTATAAGCCATTTTCTTCTGAAAGTGCGGCCCGAAAAATAAAGGCGCCAAAATTTTAACGGCCAAGAAGACGCGCCAATGCCTAAAAAACGTGGCTGAGCCTTGGTTTTTATTTTTTACTGCTTTTGCCGGCTAGCGAAAATAGTCGATAGACGCATATTGACAAACGCTAGGTTAAGGTTTTATAATGAAAATCACAAAGAAGTGGTCACACAAAAGGCGGCCATTTTTAGTAACAAAAACATTAGGGGCAATATCTAAAAAGGCGAGGAGGTGGACTAAACGAACAAGAAGAACACATTGAAGAGGAAGATGGTGGCCATGGCCAGCGTAGCGGCCTATCTTTTGGGTTCCACCACACTTGGATTTACCCCTGCAGCGGTGGCGGCAATCAAGACGGGAGATCATACGGTTACCTTTAATTATAAGGTGGCTATGGATCTGACACTTTCGACTGCAACTGTAAACTTCGGTGACGTATACGCTTACGATGGAGAATTGGTTGATAAATCTGGCGGGACAATCAATGTCAAGACCAACAAGAAATGGGGTCTCACAGTTGAGTCTTTGGGAAGAGACGGCGTTGAGGGCGGAGATGATGATAGTAAATTTGCAACGGCCGGTGCGGAGAGGATAGATGTAAACAAATTGAACGTAACCTCGGCAGGGGGTTTTGTATTCAAACACGATATGACTGGAGCTCCGGTCCCTGTTTTGGAAAACCAGCTCAGAACGACGACCGGTGGAAGAGTAGCTAATTTAACATATACCCTCACTCTTGATGGAAATGAAGATTTGGCTGATGGCTATCGGACTGTGATACGCTACACCGCGTTTAATAGCTAAACATTTAAGTTTATGTAAAAAAACCCACCTTGAGGTGGGTTTTTTTATTAATATTCATCTAGGTAGCAATATGTCTTTAAATATCATATAATATTTAGAGTTGGCCGATAACACCTTTTGGGGTGAGTTTATGCATAGAAGATTGTTAACTGTCCTTATTTCGATTTTATTATTTGTCACTTTAGCCCATCCGTCTCTTGCTCAAGAGATAAACATCGGGGTAACTCCCTCAAAGCTTGATTTCGAAATAAGGGCGGGCGACAGTTACACCACAAAAATAAGAGTATCGAATAATTCGGACTTAACTTCCCATGTCATCGCCTATGCGGGCGACTACTCAGTATCGCAGACCAACGTCTATAAATTCTTCGACGCTGGAGAGATGGAGGCATCCAACGCCAAGTGGATAACCATCACCCCAAATGACTTCCATATCCCGCCCGGCGGGGTCCAGGAGGTCACCTTGACCCTGAAGGCCCCAATGGGTATCCTCTACGGCACCCATCACAGCGCCGTCTTCTTTGAGACCAAATTGGATCCGATACAAGGCGAGAAGGGCATGGTTGGTCAGGTGGCCAGGATTGGCACAGCCGTTGTCTCGGCCGTGGGCGATCCGGCTCTGCCTTTTTCCGACGTCTTGACTCGCAACGGCAACGTGGTCAGTCTAAAGCTCAAGAGCCGTTTCAAACCCTTCATCGAGGGGCTAAAATTTAAGGGCTTCACCTTCAAGGGGCTAGGCTTAAATTGGGAGGCCCTGGTGAAACCCGAGGTAACCGTCAAGGCCGTCTTTGAGGCGACCGGCAATACCCATCTCAACGTGGGCAGCGAGGGCACTTTTAAGAGCGCCTGGTTTGGCGAGCCAGAAATTGACACCATCCAGCCGATGACCATCCTTCCCAAGGGCAAGCGCGAGTTCGACTACCTCTGGGATAAGGCTCCCGCCTTCGGTCCGGCCAGTTTTCACGGCCCCTTCATCTATCCGACCAGCCAGACCGATTTTGCCGAGCTTGAGGTGGAGAGGTCTTTTTGGATAATCCCCTGGACGCTGATAATTCTTACCACTTCGCTTATCGCCCTGATAATTTGGATTTTCACCTCGGTAAAGCGGCGATTAAACGATCGCTTCGGCCGCTGAGGCGGCCAGTGGGGCAACCAAAAGCTCATAAGTTTAACAGGGTGGATAGATGGGGATTATAGGGGGTTAAATGTTAATCTTAAAAAGAGATTTTACAAAGCGAATGATCGTTCTGACCACTCTGTTTGGGATGCTCTTTACGATGCTCACCCCCGGCCCAGCTTTTGCGGCAATCTCTTTTGGTTCAACCGCGACAAATCAGAGCGGCCCTAATCCGGTTCTTATTCTTACCATCAGCAGACCGGGCTCAACGGCGTCCGGAGATCTGCTACTAGCCGGCATCGCCGTGAACGAAGCCGAAACCTCAACGATCACGCCGCCCTCTGGTTGGACTTTTATTCAAAGGATAGACAATGCCAGCGATGTTGGCCTTGCCACTTATTATAAGGTTGCGGGCGCAAGCGAGCCGATATCTTACGACTTCGGCGTCGATAAAGCTGGTAGCGCTATCCGGGCTTCTGGCGGTATCACCGCTTATAGTGGGGTTAATACCGTTAGTCCCATAGATGTCATAGGGTCTAATAGCGGGGATAGCTCAATTGCCGTGGCTCCCTCCGTAACCACCACGGCTGCTGGCGATATGGTCGTTGCCCTCTTTGGCGTAGGCGATAAACCAGAGTTTAGCACGCCGGCGGGCATGACTGAGCGCTATGATATTTTTAATTTGAGCACCAGCGGTCCCAATACCGCGCTTGATGATGTGTTGCAAGCGGCCATCGGCGCTAGCGGTACAAAGACCGCCGATATGACTTTTGAGGGACCGCCCCTTTCAGCAAAATGGGTTGCACAGACCATCGCCCTAAAGGCCAGCATGGTCTCCCAAAACTCCACCACCACCGCGCCGGCCACCGCTGTGGCCGGCGTGACAACCATCGCCGTCTCCATGCCTTATTCAGGTGACGACAACGCCAACAATACCTACACGGTAGATTATAAATTATCAGCGGATGTCGAATGGACGAACTGGGTGACAAATGCGTCCCACACTGCCTCGCCCTACGAGGCCACCATAACCGGGCTCTTCTCTTCGAGCAGCTATGATGTCAGAGCCACCTATAATGACTCGGACGGTGTTACCGGAACCAACCCCCAAATGATAACGAATATCGTTACAACTACGGCTGATCCGGCAAACTATGTGGCGCCCGCCGGCACCGATAGGGTTGTCGTTGTAGCGGCAAGTGCAGAAATTGGAACCGCTATTAACAACGTCCAAATCGGGGGAGTGGCTGCCACCACAATTTCACTTGTCCAAAATAATAATGCTCAAATATATACCGGCTATCGGGTGATAGGCAGCTCGGCAACCTCTCAAAATATGGCCGTTACTGCGAATGTGGCAACCACGATCTTTGTAAAGACCTATCAAAACATAAATCAGAACACCGGCAATGGTCCCAACAATACGATAAACAGCATCGCAACGGGCACCGCTTCTAACGGTACGACGACCACCAACACCAACGTCTTCAACGCGCCTTCGGGAGCGGTAACGAATCTAGAGGGCGGCCAGGTTGTCTATGCCATAAACATGAACCTGGGCAGCGCGGACGGACAGGTAGATCTTGCTACCTCGACGGCTTGGGCATTTAACGAGCTCTTTGATAGATATGACAACGATGGTGGCAACAGGACGGGGGTGGGTGAAGCTACCACCAAAAATGCAGGCTCTTCCCTGGTAAGAGTCACCGCAACAACCAACCATAACCGGTCAGCCCTTATCGCGTTTTCGCTCAATCCCATAAGTAAGTTCTCAATTAGCCCTGACAATTCCGGTAGCGGCACCGGAGAGACCCCGGTCACCTATACCCACACCATAACCAACTACGGCCCCGTTCCGCTTTCAACCTTGCAAGGCTGGTCTCAACGATATGCTTCAACCAGTTATCCCAGCGGTTCCATAGGCAATTATCCGATATCGGCAGGTTCTAATCGCCTACTGGTGGTGGCCATTTCATCGACTCGGACCTCGCCAGGCGGCCAAACAGTAAGCAACGTAACCTATGGAGGCCAGTCCCTTACCCTTGCGGCCGGCGATGGCGCCTCGACCGGCACCTGGAATCACACTTACCTATATTATTTGAATGAAGCGGGCATACAGGCTGCGACAAGCGCCAGCTTAAACATCACCATTGCCGGCGGGACATCACACTATAATTGGGTCTATGCTTCAGTTTTTTCAGGCGTGGATCAAACAACGCCACTTACAGACGCAAGAAATTTTAATAGCGGTTCCACCGCCAACAGAGTGGTTGGACCCTTTAATCCGCCGCTTGCGATAAATGCTGGCGATCAAGCGGCGGAAATCATCAATCTGGCTAGGTCTAACCCTGGTGGTGCTGTGAGGAATATTTCCACCTGGGCTACTGGTTGGGGGACTAATGGCGGCTCAATCGAAGCTGATATTTTTTATGATACAAAAAACATCAACCCGCATACTTATATAACCAATAGGGCGGCGGTCCCTTCCAATATTATCGATGGCTCTGAGCATACGGCAAGCGGCGCCGCCTGGGATTCGATGACGGCCATTAGCATTAAGCCCAGTTATCAAAATAGGATTAACCTCTCGAAGTCCGATAGCTTGGCGGCTCAGGGCTGGACGTCAGAGATTTGGAATTCAAGCGAAACGACGCAAATATCTTCGGTAACCCTCGCCCCCTATTCGAGCGTAGACATCAAGGTAAAGGTGTATATTCCCGCAGGCGCGCCAAGCGGCGCTGTCAATACCACCACCATCACCGGCACCTCAACCCATAACGGCTTTACAGAATCAGCCACCGATACCACAACGGCCAACGCCTCATCGGCCATGATGATAATAGAGGTCTTCAATCCGGAGGCCGCTACGTACGATGCAATTGCGCCTTTCATCATGAGTTTCGGCGATGTTCTGGCCAACCAGAATTACTATATCGGCCAAGGTGCTTATACTATTGATACCCACGCCGTCAAACTAGAGGCCAGGGTCTTCGGCAACAGGTACTCCATCTCCACGATAGCTGACGGCGACTTCATAGCCGATATCGATAAGGGCGAGGTTATCTCGGCTACCAGGCTACAGTATGGTATTGATGCCGATCCCTTAACCCCACCCGAGCCCACGAACTGGACCAGTTTTTCATCAACCGTTGAGGCGATAATCTTTGAAGATCAAACGCCTGGTATAAGAAACCATTATTTGGACTATCGCCTCTGGATAGATTGGGACACCGACCCGCCATCTAGCTTGCCATATTCCACAACCATAATTTATACCCTTACGGCCCTGCCTCTATGATCACCAAGATGAAGATCTGGCTCAAAATATCAATACTGTTTATGGTGGCCTCATTCTTGATTACATCTTTTGCTCTTGCTCGGGAGGAATCAGGCGTGACCGTAAAGCCGACCGAGGTCAATCTCTCCGCACCGCCTGGCTCGGCCATTTCGGGTGAACTGCTTTTGATTGGAGGGGAAAAGGAACGTAATCTGAGCATGACCGTGCAGGATATCGTCATCGATGATGGCAGCGTAACCTATAAAAGATTGGATGAGGACGATCCAAGCTCTGTGGCCACCTGGATAGAGCTGGACAAAACGGCCATAAAGATAAAACCCGGTCAATCCAAGAGGCTCAGCTACCAGATGGAGGTGCCTTACGGCAGCAAGGCCGGCGATCATAAGGTCGTCGTCTTCATCTCAGATGACACGGCCGCTAAAGGCTCTCAAGGTCTTAATATAGTGGGGCGGGTTGGTGTCACCTTCAATATCAACGTGCTGCCTCTAGTCAAGGATGAAGTCTCTAAGCTTGATGTGGTCGGCGAATGGTATGGGTGCCCAAAATTCATCATTGTGCTGAAGAACCAGGGCAGCGTAGAAAGCAGTCCATCGGGCAGGCTAACCATCATTAAGGAGGGCGGGAGGGCGGCCGCCGTAAATGAAGCATTTCGAAGCCAAGCCATAGCCCCAGGCGAAGAGGCGAGCGTGACCATCGGCGACGTCAAAGGGCTTTCCGGTAGATATATAATCAAAGTCAGCCTTGATACTCTGTCGGCAGATACCGCCGAGACGCATTTTTTTGCGCCAAGCCGCTTAATCATCATCTTGATGATTGCCTCAACCCTCGGTTTACTGGTCTCGCTTTACCTTTTAGCTCGTCTTTTAGCCAAGAGATGATCGCTCAAGCCCTGGCTTTAAGCCTTAAATTTTAGATTAATCCGGTTTCCTCATGTTGCCATATCTCTCCCATTTGATTATAGTTGGCTCTGGGAGCGGCCAGAAATTTTTAAATTTATAAAGAAAGTGAAAAGGAGTGCAAGTTGACCAAGAATTCAAACTCTGAGAGTGAAATCAAAAAATTAAAAGACCAGTTAGAAATGGACGAATTAGAGCTCAAGATAGTTGAAGCTGAGCGGAAGATCGCAGAGAGCAGGAAAGAGATATTTGAGTCAAAATTGCCCAAGATAGCCGGGGCGCCGTCAAAAGACCGAGTTTCAGTCGAAGACAAATACCGCCTCGAATCTCGCATCTTAAGTTACAAGGCGATTGCCGAGATAGCCTCTCAAATTGCTCTTGAGGTTGGCAGAATCGGCAGCGAGCGGGTGATGATCTATTCTGAAAGCCATCTGGAGATGGTCACCTCCTATAGGTCCTTCTTAACTCAAATAAATCTCTTGATAGGAGAGTACGAGACGGCTTTGAGGGTTGAAGATGAGGCCATCGCTAAAATTATGGGCAGGAAGCATGATGGTCACATCGATGTGAAGGAGTACGCGCATAAGGCTGCTGAAGAAGAAGCAGCCGATTCACGTCTTCTTACCTCGATGGCGGCCAAAGCGGTCATCTCAACGGTTGCTCCGATAGCCATGAAGTCCTTCATGGATATAGCGAGTCTCTTCAAAAACGATACCGGCATAACTTTTAGCGAATTTAACCTGGTGGAAGAGGCATTGGTGGCCGAGGTCGCAAATCATCTTAAATACGATGGGGTAGAGGTGGTCTATCCGAGCGTCATATCCAGGCCGCCCGAACTGATTCTAACGGCTCTTTTCGATCTTCGCACCTTAAAAGATAGGGCCATAGAGAGGCTTAACGAGCTTAAAGGAAAAGACTCAAACAAGGGTCTGGCCGAACGCCTCAAGGTCTTAAATGCCTATCACGATAGAATAATCTCCATTCTTAATGACAAGAAGGACGAAGATAGTCAGACCGTCTTCGAGGGGCTGATGAAGGCGGAGGGGATATCTTTCGAGTTAGACAAGGAGGGCACCGATATGCTGGCCTTAAAACCGGTTTATGTCGGTGGGAACAGCAGGTTAAAAAGGAGCGTTCTTAAGAGTAGCGCCTCTCATATGGGCGGAGCCATCATCACGTACATCCTTTCCAGTCCGGATGGCATCGTTAGATCGTCGAAGACTCTATACAACTACACCGGCTACAAGAGGTTCAGAAATCCCAAAAAGCGCGGCGTTGAACTCAATAATTTTGAAGTTCAATCCGATAAGAAGAAAGGCCTAAAGCTCAACATGGGCAAGGATGATGATTTCATATAGGTCTTAACATCTTCAAGTTTTTAGAATTTCGCCGTCACATAGGCGAGGTTCACGTTCGGGGTTGAATTAAAAAATGGAAGAATTTGATCACAACGGTTTCAAAGTCAAGGCAATCAAGAGGCACAACTTCGGCATCATAAACGAGGAAGACAGAGCCCCGTTTTTTAGCTTCTTTTTTGTGATTTTAGCGGCTGGCTCCGATTGTAGAATAACCTACCAATAATCTACACCCAAAATTGATCACACCCATCCATAGCATGAGCTTAAATTGAAGATTGGTCCAATTTCATTTTCCACAGGTCACAAGGCATGTTAAAATTGAATCAATTCGCAAGGAGGCCTTATGATTAAAACGCTCATCCATCGTCAGGGTGAAAGCTTAGAAGTCGATGCCAGCGGACTTAAGGGCATTCTAACCGATAATGATGCAGTAGGCTGGGTAGATCTCTCTTCTCCAACCAAGGAGGAACTCGGCCTCCTAGTGGACTACTTCGGCTTTCACCCCCTGGCCATGGAGGACGCCGAGGCCGAATTTAATCTGCCAAAGATCGATACCTACAGCGACCATCTCTTTATAGTTTGGCACAGTCCCCTTGCGGACCAAAGCAGCCAAGAACCCTCATTTAGCGAGGTGGATATCTTCGTTACCTCCAACTTGGTGGTTACCATCCATTACGTCGAGATAAAGAGCCTCTCAAAACTATACGAAAGGGCCAAAGAGTCCAAAAACCTAATGGGCAAAGGGCCAGGTTTCATCCTGCACGCCGTCATAGATCACATGGTAGATGAATACTACCTTTTGATCGACAAGATAAGCGATGACATCGATCTCTTGGAGGACGAGATATTCGGCGCCCCAAGCCAGGACCAGCTTAAAAGGCTCTTTGGTTACAGGCGCAAGCTTCTGGCCATAAGAAAGATAGTTGCGCCACAGAGAGAGGTCATCTCCCTTCTAATCAGGCACGAAAAGTTGATCGGCCAAGACGTCTACCTCTATTTTCAGGATATTTATGACCACTTGGTCAGGATCTTGGATTTCGTCGATACCTCGAGGGAGGTCATATCGGGGGCCATGGAGATATATCTGAGTCAAGTCTCAAACAAGATGAACGAGGTCATGAAGCGCCTGACGATAGTCGCGACCATTTTTATGCCGCTCACCTTGATAACGAGTCTTTACGGGATGAATTTTAGAAATATGCCCGAGCTGAATTGGCGCTATGGCTACTTCATCGTCCTTGCCTTCATGACGATCTTTTCTGTGGTGACCTTCATTGTCTTCAAAAGGAAGCGCTGGTGGTAGCCTTGAGTATCCCGAACCTTGTCACCTTGACCAGGCTCATATTGGTGCCAGCCATTATAACAGCAGCCTTATCAGGCAAGATTCACCTTGCAGCCCTCCTCTTTGTTTTCGCTGCGGCAACCGATTGGATCGACGGATATCTGGCAAGACGCCTGATCAAAATATCAGATCTCGGCAGGCTTCTCGATCCCTTGGTCGATCGAATACTTATAGTATCGGTTTTGGCGATATTTATTATTAAGGATTTGCTTCCTTTGTCGATAGTATTAGTGGTGATCTTACGCGATATACTCGTTCTTTTGGGCTCTTGGTTCTTGAAGGCCAAAGGAAGAGAGATTGAGGTCACATTCTTGGGCAAACTCTCAACGGCCCTCATAATGATTTCGGTGCCGCTGGTCCTGACCGGACATGCCATTGGAGCCTGGACGTTCTATATAGCGGCGCTCTTTTCGGTCATCTCTTTTTTGGATTATCTACTCAAAATTTCGGCTCTCAGTAAATCATGAAGGAGGTCATATGAAAGCTGTACTCATGGCGGGGGGAGAGGGGACCCGCCTGCGCCCGCTCACCAGCAATCTGCCTAAACCGATGGTCCAAGTAGCCAACAAACCGATAATGGAGCACATCATAGAGCATCTTGCCAAACACAAGATAACCGATATCGTGGCCACTCTCCAATATCTTCCCCAGGTCATCAAGAGCTATTTCGCCGAAGGAGAAGAGCTGGGCATAGATTTAAGCTACGCGATAGAGGAGTTTCCCCTAGGTACGGCCGGAAGCGTAAAGAATACAGCCGCCTATCTGAACGAGACCTTCGTTGTCATCAGCGGCGACGCTCTGACTGATATAGACTTAAATAAGGCTATCGAATTTCATAAGAAGAGGAAGGCGATGGCGACCATCACCCTAAAGAGGGTGGATAATCCCTTAGAGTTTGGCATCGTCATCACCGAAAAGGATGGACGCATCGTAAGATTTTTGGAGAAGCCATCCTGGGGCGAGGTCTTCAGCGACACCATAAATACCGGTATATACATCTTGGAGCCCTCTATTTTCGAGCACATCCCTTCAGACTGCCCCTACGATTTTTCCAAGGAGCTCTTTCCCGATCTTCTGGCTAAAGGTTTTCCCTTATACGGCTATGTGGCCGATGGCTACTGGTGCGACATTGGTGACATTGGTCAGTACATTCAGGCTCAACGAGATATTTTGGATGGCAAGGTCAAGGTGAATATCCCCGGCATAAAGACCAGGTCCGGCATCTGGGTGGGTGAAGGCGCCTCAATAGATCCAAATTCCAAAATAGAGGGGCCGGCCATCATCGGTCACGACTCCAAGGTTGAGGCGGGGGCTTCGGTCGGAAAATATAGCGTGATAGGGAACAATGCCATCATCAGAGGGCATGCCAGAATCGACAGAGCACTCGTCGGGGAGAATACCTATATCGAGAACAATGTCTCATTAAGAGGCTGCATAGTCGGCAAGAACTGCGACATCAGAGGATCGGCCCGCTTGGAAGAGGGAGCGGTTCTTGGAGATGATTGTTTGGTAGGCGAGAGGGCGGTCATCAACAATAACGTAAAGGTCTATCCCTTCAAGGTAATCGACGGCGGTTCCACCGTCACAAGGAGCGTCATTTGGGAGTCGAAGGGCACCAGGACGCTCTTTGGCAAAAAGGGCGTAGCAGGGATAATAAATATCGATATCACGCCGGATATGGCCGCAAGGCTCGCCATGGCTTACGGAAGCACGCTGGATAAGGGGTCCCAAGTTGCCGTCAGCCGCGATTCCAGCCGGCCATCGCGCATGATAAAGAGGGCGATAGTTGCGGGCCTAAGTTCGGCCGCCGTTCACTGCCGTGATCTTAGGACCGCCCCAACTCCGATAAACCGCTTCACCGTACGCTCTGGTCGTCTCGACGGCGGCATCCATATTCAGGTTTCGCCACTCGAGCCGCAGGTGGTGGAGATAAACTTCTTTGACACCAATGGCGTTGATATATCCGAGAGTGAGCAGCGCAAGATAGAGCGCATCTACTACCGGGAGGATTTTAGGAGATCCTTCCACAATGAGGTCGGCGAGACGATCTTTCCCACCTTAACCTATGAATATTATGGTCAATCCATCTTAAAGAAGCTCGATAAGAAGCTGATAAAGAAGAGGAGACACCGGGTCGTCTTGGATTATTTCTATGGTAATGCCTCCTTGGTCTGTCCCCAACTCATCGGAAAGCTTGGTTGTGAGGTGATATCGCTCAACGCTTTCACCGATGAGGACAGGACGAGCGTCAGCGTAAGCGATTTTGAAGCCTTCATAATGCAGCTCGGCCAGACCGTAAAGAGCTTCAACGCCGACTTTGGAGCTCTCATCGACTCGACGTGCGAGAGGCTGATCGTCGTCGATGATAAAGGCAAAAGGATCGGTTACGACTATCTTCTCCTCATCTTGGTCGATCTGATGTGCCGCTTTGGTCAGAAAGGCAAGATAGCGGTGCCGGTTACTGTCTCTACGGCTGTTGAGAAGATTGCTGAAAAGTACGGCCGCACGGTCCTTAGGACTAGGCTGAACCCGACAGATCTGATGACCACGGCCCTCAAGAAGGATGTCGTCTTTGCCGGCGCTCAAGGCGGAAGGTTCATTTTTAGCAGGATGAATCCGTTCTATGATGCGATTCAGACTCTAGTCATGCTCATAGAATTCCTCTCCAAGGCAAACGAGCCGATATCTAAGATAGAAGCCGGTCTGCCCGCCTATCATCTGGCCCAGAGGGACCTATTCTGCGCTTGGGAGAATAAGGGCTTGGTTATGAGAAAGCTTTTAGAGGAGTCGGCCAAGAAAGAGGTCGATTTGACCGATGGAATTAAGATCTTTGATGAGACGGGCTGGACGCTCTTGATCCCTGATTCAGTCGAGCCGCTCTGCCGCATATTCTCGGAAGGGGCGAGCAAGAGAGATGCTGAAGTAAAGATAGATAAGTATGCCGGCATGATAGAGGAATTCTTTCCAAAATAAGGGGAGATTAGTGAGTAAAACCATTAAGTTTGGCACAGACGGTTGGAGAGCCGTCATGTGCGATGAGTTCACCTTCGAAAACGTGAGGCTAGTCGTTTGGGCCATTGCCAATTACTTGAAGGGCGAGGGCCGAGGCGAAAGGGGCATCGTTATCGGTTACGACAGGCGCTTTCTCTCCGAGGAATTCGCCTCGGTGGCTGCATCCGTCCTCATGGGTAACTCGATACCCGTCAAGGTTATGGGCGAGCCCGCTCCGACGCCCATGGTGGCCCATGCAATAACACTCCTTAAGGCAGATGGAGCCCTGATGTTTACGGCAAGTCACAACCCGGCCAAATATAACGGGATAAAGTTCATTCCCGATTATGCCGGTCCGGCCAGCCCAGAAATTACTAAATCCATCGAGGAAGAGCTGGACAAGGTCGCCTTGAGCGGGGAGGTCTTTCTAAAAGAAGAGAAGGGGCCAGAGCTCTATTCGACCATCGATACGACCACCCAATACATCGAACACATAGCCGGTCTCATCGATCTTAAGACCATCAAGAAGAGCGGACTGAGATTGGCCTTCGATCCCATGTTCGGAGCCGGAGCAGGTCCAATGAAGCGCCTCCTTGAGATGACTGGCTCAAAGCTCACCTCAATCCACGAAGAGAGAGATCCCCTATTCGGCTTAAGGCTTCCCGAACCATCAGCTGAAAACCTTCAAGAACTGATATCTCTGGTTAAGGATAACGGCCTGGATGTGGGACTGGCTTTAGACGGCGACGGCGACCGCTATGGGATAATCGCCGATGATGCCTCATTCATCTCAGCAAACCAGGTTCTATCCATCTTAACCCTTCACCTTCTTCGTTATCGCCACATGAGGGGGCGGATAGTCAGGACCGTTGCGACCACCCACCTTATTGATGAGATGGCCAAGAGAGAGGGGGCAGAGGTCACAGAGACCCCGGTCGGTTTCAAATATATCGCCGCCGAGATGCTTAAAGGCGATGTGCTCATCGGCGGCGAGGAGAGTGGGGGCTTAAGCATTCAAGGCCACATCCCCGAAAAGGACGGCCTTCTGGCTTGCCTCTTGATTCTCGAGCTCTTGGCAAAGAGGGGTAAGCCGCTCTCCAAGATCATAGAAGAGGTCCACGATGAATTTGGAGTCTTCAATAATGCTCGGCTCGATCTTTGTATGGACAGGGGCGAGATCCACTCCATACTCGAAGAGCTCAAATCGAGTCCGACAAAGGAATTTGCGGGCCAAAAAGTAGAAAAAGTCATACTCTTGGACGGCATAAAACTCATCATGGAAGATGGGTCTTGGGTTCTCCTTAGGGCGTCCGGGACTGAGCCACTGGTTAGAATCTATATTGAAAGCAGGTTTATAGATTCGTATAATAAGTTAAGAGGCGCAGCTGCTAAGATATTCAAAGCCTGATGCGGTTTAAAATTTGCTAAATATCTTTTCTTGCGCTAATATTTTTTAAAAAAGTGGTCTTTGGAATTGAAAATAAACATAAGAGAAGAAAAAGCGAAACTCTCATTAATAGTAGGCTTCTTTCTACTAGGCCTTCTCATCTCGACCTCCTTCTATTCCCAAGAAGCTTTCAAAAGAGGCCTTCCCGATTATCGTAAGCAGACTCTATTGGACTCCATAAAGGAGCTGGAAAAGGAGAAAGAGGTCTTCAAGGCCAATATTATAAATCTCAGAGATAAGGTAGAGACCTATGAGAGAGAGGCTGCGGCCACAGGGGGAAGTCTGGCCACTTTCAGCAAGGAGAGCGAAGACCTAAAGGAGGCGGCCGGTCTGACCCTTGTGAGCGGCAGTGGTCTTGAAATAACTCTGGCCGATAGCCCGAGTTTTCCCGAGTATGAGAATCCCAATAATTACATCATCCATGATTATGACCTTAGGACAGCAGTTAACGCTCTTTTGAAGGGGAATCCCAAAGGAATTGCCATCAATGACGAGAGATTGGTCGCCACAAGTTCCATCCGCTGCGCCGGCAGTACCATAATGGTAAACTCCACTCGAATCTCCACTCCCTACACCATCTTTGCGGTAGGCGACCCACAAAGGCTCAAGGAATCACTTGAGCTAGATCTCGCTTTCAGCCAGCTATCAAAGGACTATGCAGAGTCATTCGGACTCTTGGTTAATGTAAAGAGGCGGGCTAAGATCACCTTGCCCGCCTATAAAGGCCGCCTTTTATTGGAACATGCCAAAACGAAGGGTGAGAGCTGATGCTGCCATTTTTCGGTCTTTTAGTCGGTATATTTTTGGGTCTTACTCTAAAGATCGCGGTCCCGGCCGCCTACATAAAGTATCTTGGGGTGGCCACTTTGGCGGCTCTAGACAGCGCATTTGGCGGTATAAAAGCTAGTCTCCACAATGAGTTCAACGACAAATTGTTCATATCCGGCTTTTTTACAAATACGATCCTTGCTGCCTTCATCGTCTATTTGGGCGATCGGATGGGGATCGAGCCCCTCTACTACGCGGCCATAGTCGCCTTTGGGGTGCGCCTGTTTCAGAACCTTGCGGTCATCAGACGCAAAATCTTTAAGAATTGGGAGTGAAGATGAGGGGCATCTTCAAGTTAAGCGGTCCCAAGGATCTAATCCAATTCAGAAGGATGACGGTCATTGCAACCATAGTCGCGCTGATAACCGGCTTCTTGCTGGCAACGCAGCTAAGAGTGCAGCAGAATGTGGCCGAAAATCTCTCGTCGGAGTCGAAGCAGAATCTTGGTGAGATCATACGCGATCTTGATTTTGAGGTCAGAGCCCTCGCCAAAGAGGAGAGAGATCTTGAGCTAAGGCTTCTCAAGTACGAAGACTCCAGGGCGGACAATAACGTGATACTTGAAGAAGCCGCAGCCAATCTTAAGAGCTTGAAGAAATTTGTCGGCTCAGTGGATGTTTATGGGAGCGGCATTGAGATTGACATCGAGGATAAACTTTCCGTTCTCAACTCCTATGATCTTGCCGAGCTGGTGAACGAGATCAAATCGGGCAGTTCTGAGGCGATTGCCATAAACGATATCAGAATAGTCGCCAGCACGGCTTTTGCCGATGATTTGGATGGAGGAATATTGATAGGCGGCAAGATGACTTCGGCCCCATTTCATGTTGAAGCAATCGGCGACCAGGAGACCCTGCTCCAGGTTGTTGGAATGCTCGGGGGAATAAAGTATACTTTCAATTCATATGAGGGAGTAACTTTTGAGGCCCACAAGCGGGCCGAGATTGCCATCCCCTCAATAAAAGGATAATTGAAAGGAAGAGCTGTAGCCTTAGATGGAGATAAGAAATTTTTTTAAGACCGAAGGAAAGGCAACAATCTATGCGGCTCTGGTCTGTGCGCTTCTAATCACCCTGCCGATAGCAGCGGATGCCGCCGCCACAAACGGAAAGATTCGTCACGGAGTCAAAATAGGCGGCATCTCCGTTGGGCTGCTTGATGAAGAAGAGGCTAGGCAAAAGATAGAGGGGAGCCTAGAGAGCCTCCAGAAAAAACCGATCATCATCAAGGGAGAGAAAGGGGTCTGGCAGGTGACGCCAGATGAGATCGAGGCCATGCCTGATCTCGATGAGTCCATAGAGGAGGCCCTGGCATATGGACGAAAGGGCGGCCTCATAGCGGTCATAAAGGATCGCTTTTTAGCTTGGGTCAGACCTTATAACGTTGCTTTGAAACCATCTTATGATGAGGACAGGCTGAATGCCTTCATCAACTCGATAGAAAATGAGGTAAATATAGAACCGGTAAATGCTACGATCACCCTGGACGGTTCCGATATCGATATCTCCAAAAGTGCGCTCGGCATAGTCGTCGATGAGAATAGATTTAAAACAATGCTTTTAGACATGGTCTACCTGAGCGGTAAAAGAGAGATGCTCCTTCCCAAGATCGATTCAAAACCCTTCGTGACCGAGGCCGAACTTTTTACGGTTAAAGAAGACTTTCTTAGGATATTAAAGGACCCCCTCACCTTGAGATTTGAGGATCAGAAACTCACCTTAAGGGGCGATTCGCTTAAGGACGTCCTGATATTTAAGGAGTTTGTCGACGAGGCCAAGGGTAAGGGCGGATATTCGATCAAGCTTGGAGTGGACGAGGATAAGCTCCGCGATATTCTCGATGCGAAGTTCGTTTATGAGGGCGAAAAACCGAAGGATGCCACCTTTCAGATCGACGGCACGAAAGTTACCGTCATGCCGGGATCCATGGGCATTGGAATAGACTATCTGGCCTGCATCGGTGATATCGAGGAGTCTTTTAGGGGTCTGCCCCCAAGAGAGATCATGCTCGAAATAGGTGAGATTGAGCCCAAGCTTACAAGCGGGGAAGCTAAAAAGATGGCCATCGAAGAGATGGTGTCAAAATTCACCACCAATTACCCGGCAAATAACCCACCCAGAATAAGCAATATCCATCTGTTGGCTGATGCCCTGGATGGCACCATTGTCGCTCCTGGCGAGGTATTCTCCTTCAATGAAACCATTGGCCCAAGGACGGCTGCCAAGGGCTACAAAGAAGCTCCGACGATTGTCGGCGGCAAACTGGTCCCCACAATCGGTGGCGGGGTATGTCAGGTTGGAACGACCATCTGTAACACGGCATTTTTTGCCGGCTATCCGATTGTGGAACGAATAAACCATAGCT
Source organism: Actinomycetota bacterium (assembly GCA_030017835.1). NCBI lineage: Bacteria > Bacillati > Actinomycetota > Actinomycetota bacterium. The sequence continues at coordinate 103,376 of JASEGU010000001.1, forward strand.
TTTATATAAGCAAGTATCCGATTGGAAGGGATGCCACGGTATCCTACGGAGACAAGGATTTTAAGTTCAAGAACGACACCGAAGCCCACGTGCTCATAAAGACATCCTACACAGCGACTTCGATAACGGTCGCCTTCTTCAGCACCGATTATGATACCCAGGTCTCCTATACCACTACGCCCAGGAGCAATCCCAGAACATATGGCGAAGATGTAACCGAGGACCCGAACTTGCCCGCGGGTCAGAGGGTAGTTGAGGAGGCTGGAATAAGCGGCTTTGACGTGACTGTCTACAGGACTGTCATGAGGGGTGGCAAGACAATCTTAGAGGATAAGTTCTTTAGCCGCTATAGTCCCAAGAATGCTGTAGTGAGGGTGGGCACCAAGGGGGTCACTCCAGATACTTCCGCTCAACAGACAGTCGATCCGGCGGAAAATCTTTAAAGGGGGATGGTTTATGATTTGGAACCCAGACTTAGAATGTATGCCAAGAGAAGAAATCAAATCCATCCAACTGGATAGGTTAAAAGTGACTTTAAAGAGAGTAGATTCAAGTGTTGAATTTTACAGAAATTCCTTCAAGGATAGCGGCGTAAACATCGATGATGTTAAGAGCTTAAGCAATCTCTCAAGCCTCCCCTTTACCACAAAAGATGACTTAAGAAGAGACTATCCCTTCAGGCTATTTGCGGCCCCGATGCGAGATATCGTAAGAATACATTCATCATCGGGCACGACCGGACAGGCCACAGTGGTCGGATATACCAATAGAGAGCGTCCTAATGGATATCGAGGGGACTGAGCCGCATTACCAGATACTCATAAAACGCGAGAACAACCTAGATATCATCGTCGCTTAAGTCGAGGTTTCAGACGAACTATTCTCCGATGAGGTCAAACAACTCGAAGCCTTAGAGAGGCGGACACAAGAGGCAATGGAGAGCGCTCTAAGCGTCTCAGTCATCGTCAAGCTGGTTGAGCCAAAGACCATCGAGCGGAGCGAGGGCAAGGCCAAAAGGGTAGTCGACCTAGGAAAGATTTGATCGATAAAAGGGGGTCAGAAATGAAGGCTAAACAGATTTCGGTCTTCTTGGAGAACAAGTGGGGGCGTCTGGCTGAGGCGACAAAGATATTGGGTGAAAGCGGCATAAACATAAGGGCTCTCTCAGTTGCGGATACCGCGGATTATGGGGTCTTAAGGATGATAGTCAATGAACCAGATAGGGCTCATGACGTCCTAAAATCGAAGGGGTTTACCGTTACTGAGACCGACGTAATAGCGATCGAGGTTTCGGATGAACCGGGTGGCCTTGCAAGGGTTCTTGAGGTCTTGAAGGTCGGCAATATCAATGTGGAATATATTTATTGTTTTCTCGAGAAGAAGTCCGAGTCAGCAATCTTGATACTCAGAGTTGAGGACGCCGAAAAGGCAGCTAAGTTCCTGAAAGAGGCGGCCGTCTCGCTGATCAAACCCGAAGACCTATACAATATGTAAGGTTGTTTTATCATTTCCACAAATAAGTTTATGAAGGTTAATTCCCGCTTATGATCACAGAAAAGATTCAGCGCTTGCGGCTTGCGCGCCGTTTAACGAGGCGAGATAAAAAGCTCAAAGAGGCTAGGGCAGCGAGATCAAAACGGATTAAATGGCCCTGCGACCTTTTCGTCATCATTCTAACTCTCGCTCTTCTCATCCCAAGCTTGGTTTTTGCCTCGCCGCCGCCGATTATAACTGCTTCATCGGCCATATTGATTGATGCCAAGACCGGCCGAACGCTCTGGGAAAAGAACTCTATGGTCCAGCGTCCGGTTGCAAGCACCACCAAGATGATGACTGCGATCCTGGCCATAGAGAATAGCAACCTTGAAGATATCGCTATCACCAGCCCTCAAGCGGCCGCAGCCGGAGAGGCCGAGATATATCTCGAACCCGGAGAGATGATCACGGTAAGAAACCTCCTTTTGGGGACGCTGCTCAAATCGGGAAATGATTCGGCAGTAGCTCTGGCCGAGCATACCTCCGGCAGCGTCAAGGATTTCGTGGCCCAGATGAATGAAAAGGCCGTTGAGATAGGGGCCAAAGATACCGTCTTTAGGAATCCAACAGGCCTCGAAGAGGCTGGCCATAAATCGACGGCCTACGATCTTGGCCTAATTGCAAGATACGCCCTTCAGAATGAAACCTTTGCTCAGATGGTCGCGACCAAATCCTGCACCATCCCCTGGCCTAGCAATACGTTTCCAAGATCGCTCACGAACCATAATAAGCTTCTGCTTAAGTACGAGTATGTAACCGGGGTCAAGACGGGGTATACCAAAGAGGCCGGTCATTGCCTCGTCTCCTCGGCCGTCAAGGGCGATAAAAAGTTGATAGCCGTGGTCTTAAACTCGATAGGCAGCGAAGAGTGCTACCTCGATTCCGAAGTGGTACTCAATTATGGTTTTGCTAATTTCGATCCAAAGACGGTCTTAACCGTGGGTGAAGAGTTTGAGGCCATATCTATCTGGGGCAGGCCTCTAAGCAGCTTAACGATGAGGCCTGCCAAAGAGGTTGTCATGCTGATGGCCGAGGGTGAGAGGTTGACCTTCAAGAAATCGATAGTACTTAGCTATCCAAACAGGGGCATCAAGCGGGGAGAGAAGGTTGGCGAATTGATACTTGGAAATGAAGATGACGATTTGACTTCAGTGGACCTAGTGGCTACGAGCGATGTAGACAAGGGTTTTTTCTGGATTCTATGGGATGCCGCCACCGCCCTTTTTGCCAAGACATCCTCTCTTTTGCAGCAAATTATTAGATAAGGCACCCAAATTGTTATATACTAACTGATTAAAGGAGGCTTACGTGACTGACGAAGCTGACCTCAAAGATAATAAACTGATCAACCTCACGAGCAAGAGCTCCGAAGAACTGAGGGCCATTTTAGATGCCCTCTGCAAGGAGGAGGAGGAGCTCTCCTTGAAGCGCAGGATTTTGCATGGTCGAATAGATCTTATCCGGGCGGAGCTTACCGAAAGGGTTAAGGCAAAGGGAGAATCTTCGCTCAAACTTGATATCGATAAGATTAACAAGATCTTGGCCGAGGGCCTCTAAAATCTCTTGTTTTTCAAGTCCTACAAAGGTGGTTTATATGGCGTGCAATAGATGCGGGTATGGCGGGATGATCAAGGGCGATATCTGTCCCAAATGTGGTCGGGATGCACGGGGGACTGCTCTTTCGGGCGAGACGAGTTATCTTTCACCGGTGGAGCTCGAAAGCATTAAAATGGCTGAGGAACAGGGCGGAGAGACTGAGGGTCCAGCTCTGATTGTAGAAAAGGGGCCGACCATCGGGATGGTATTTCCCCTCGATAAAGAGGAGACGTCGATAGGAAGACATCTCGGTAGCGACATCTTTTTAGATGACATAACGGTGTCGAGAAAGCATGCCCAAATATCCAAAAAGAGCGATGGATTCATACTGCGTGATATGGGCAGCTTAAACGGGACTTACGTCAACGAAGACCTGGTCGAAGAGACCTTTTTAAATGGCGGGGACGAGATTCAAATCGGCAGGTTCAAATTGGTCTTTAAGGCATAGATGGTCATCTACCCAGAAGGTGTGAAAATTGATGCTTGGATCGACGGATAGGGATTACGCAACCATAGGAGAGGTGGTTGAGGAGTTAAAGCGCGAATTTCCCGCACTTTCGATCAGCAAGATAAGATACCTTGAAGAAGAGGGGTTAATTAATCCCAAGAGGACGAGCGGTGGTTATAGGAAATTCAGCACGAAAGATGTCGAAAGAATAAGAACCATTTTGCGCTTACAAAAAGAGAAATTCCTTCCCTTAAGCGTCATCAAGTCTCAACTTAAAGTCTTTTTGAAAACTGAAAATTACCCCAGAACTCATCCAAAGGTCGAGAAGGCTTTCGATACTGAGATGAGCCTGAAAAAAGCGGCCAAGTCTTTGAATATATCTGATCCTGAGATCGAAACCCTTAAAGATTATAAGATAATCCAGCCGGTCGAGACCGAGGAGGGCAATGTCTTGGGCTCCATCGATCTCTCCATAATGAAGCTGGTAAAAAAATTGGAAAACTACGGCATGGAGCCGCGCCATATAAGGTTTCTGGAGAACACGATCGAGAGGGAGCTCTCCTTCTACCAACAGATATTCCCCTCCTCTATGATGCAAAAGGGAGATAAGGGAAGGAAGAGGGCCCTTGGCGACTTCTCAAACTTCATTACGATGACCCAGGATTTAAAGGACCTTCTTCTCAAGAAATCGATCAAGTCGAACTATGGGGCCGATCTCTTAAGAAATGAGGAGGACGGGAGAGGATCGGTCGATCTTTAGCGAGGCAAATAGCTCCATCGGGCAAAGAGGGCGGTTGCAAATTGGGTTTTTCACAAGCTGAAGAGATAAACTTCTCTCACCCCAGTGAGAAGGTGTGCGCAAAAATACTCGACTTCTATAAGATCAATTGGCTTTATGAACCGAAGACATTTCCCATCGAGTGGGATAAGAAGAGAAACGTCATAAAGAGCTTTACCCCAGACTTCTATCTCCCAGACCTCAACCTCTTTATTGAGCTTACGACCATGAACCAGAGGCTCGTTACAAAGAAGAACTACAAGGTAAAAAGGCTGAAAGATATCTATCCTGAGATAAATATCAAGATCTTCTACCAAAAAGATTTCAAGAACCTAATGGCCAAATACGGACTTCCGACAGATCACGGCATGAGATAGGAGATATCAGGAATCGGTCAGCCTCAAGGAGAAGCTTATGCGGGATCATGAGGGCGATATTGAAGAGATACTCATCACCAAAGATGAGCTGAAGAAGAGAATAAAGTCGATCGCAAATGAGATAGAGACGGATTATTCCGATCGCACTCCGCTTCTTGTCAGCGTACTTAAGGGGGGCGTCGTCTTTCTGACCGAACTGATGATGGAGATCAAGGCACCGCTAAACCTAGACTTCTTGGCGATATCTAGCTATGGGGCCTCCACACAGGAGACGGGGGCCGTAAAGCTCATAAAGGATCTCGACGAGAGCATAGAGGATAGGGACATAATTTTGGTAGAGGACATAATAGATACCGGACTCACCTTGAATTACCTAATCTCAAGTCTTAAGGCCAGAAAGCCCGCCAGTCTCAAGGTCTGCACCTTGCTCGACAAATCGGTCAGAAGGATAGTCGATATACCCATCGACTATAAGGGCTTTGATGTAGGCGATCTCTTTCTCGTCGGCTTTGGGCTCGACTATCGTCAGAGATATCGCAATCTTCCATACGTCGGGGTGCTAAAGAAAGAGGTATATTTCGGGTAGGTCCCTTAGAGCTTGGTTATCTCTCCGCGGGTAGCAAATCCCATATTATTTGCAAGATCGCCGATTCTTTCATAATGATTGACCATATCTAGAAAGAGGATTCCCGCTTGCGAAAGGCAGACCCCTTGCTTGAGCCTTTCATGGTGGCATCGGCGGGCTCTTCTGGCTATCTCATCGATCTGATCTTCAATGTTCTGATACTCTTTAGCCATGGCCGCATCATCGGTCTCGAATGCGATGACGATATTTTCAAACATCCTCTTTACATCGGAGTAGAGTTGCCTGATCTCATTATTGGCATCCTTTGAGAAGGGTATCCTCTCATCATTCTTCTCATCGGCTATCTGCATTATGTCTTCGGCGTGGTCAGCGGCTCTTTCAATATCGTTTACCACATGCATAAGGATGGTCAATCTTCTCGACTGCTCCGGGCTCATCGAACTCTGCGATATCTTGGTCAAGTATTTGGTGATCTCGCTGGCGAGGTTGTCGACGGCCTCTTCTCGCTGCTCCACCTGTCTCCTTATCTTCTTGTTGGGTTCAAACAAGATCTGTGAGGCAAAATCGAGCATCTCTATGGTTAGGCGGGCCATTCTGGCCAATTCCTTGGAAGCTTGACCCAAAGCGACAGACGGGGTGCTCATAAGGTGCTGATCCAAGTAGATTGGCCCTCTCTCCACCACCACATCCTCTCCTGGGACAAGGACGGTTACTATCTTGGTGAAGGCGGCGACAAGGGGAAGCCCTATCATGGTACAGATAATATTTAACGACGTCTGTGCATTTGCTATCTGTCTTGCTATATTATTCGAGGTCAAGATGGCTGCCTTTATGAAGAGGGGGAGTATTGATAAGAACAAGACGGTTCCAAAGACGTTGAACAAAAGGTGGGCCACGGCGGCCCTTCGGGCAGCAAGTGAAGTACCGATGCTTGCGATCATGGCCGTGATGCAGGTGCCGATCTCAGCGCCTAGGACGATCGGTATGGCGGAGTTGATGTTTAGGATGCCCGAAGCGGCTGATGCGATAACCAGACCCATTGTCGCGCTGCTGCTCTGTATCACGGCCGTGAAAAGCATGCCGGCCATAACGCCAAGCAGCGGTCTGCTTCCGAAGCGATTGACTATATCTAGTAGAGTCTGGCTCTGTCTTAAAGGTACAACAGATTCCTTCATTAGGGAGAGACCAAAAAATAAGAGGCCAAATCCTAAAATGGACTGGCCTAAAAACTTATATATCTTCCTCTTGGCAAAGAAGGTGAGAGCAAAACCGACGCCGATAGCCGGAAGAGCATATTTATCGATTTGGAAGGCGATCATCTGGGCGGTTATAGTGGTTCCGATATTGGCGCCCATTATGACGCCGATTGCCTGAGTCAAGTTCAAGAGTCCTGCATTTACGAAGCCGACCAGCATAACCGTGGTCGCGCTGCTGCTCTGGATTATGGCGGTCACCAAGGCTCCAACCATCGCTCCGATCCAGGTCTTTTTGGTCAATATCTCGAGGATCTTTCTCATTCTGTCGCCGGCTATCTTCTGCAGGCCATCCCCCATAACCTGCATGCCATAGATGAATAAGCCTAATCCTCCTAAAAGGTTCATAGTTATACTTGTTGTCACGAGGTCTCCTAATTTCTCATCAATAACGGGTGAATTATAGCACAAAGAAAGGTTTTGAAGACGAATTTGACGTATAGATAGGGGGAGAGATAAAGTTGCGAAAGGACGCTGCATATACTAATATCTCTTTGATCGACAATTTTGGGGGAGATCAAGATTCGTTTCAAGAGATCCATCACACTCTTAACGGTCGCGATATTAACCGTTCCAATCCTAAGCCAACCAGTTCTTGCCGAACCGGCCGTAAGCCGGGGCAAGAGCGCATCCTCTCTACAATCTGAACTCAATAAGATAGTTGCCGACTTTGATAAGGCCTATGACGAGTACGAAGAGACAGCCATCGCCGAAGCCAATATCACAAAGAGGCTAAAGGTGATCGAGGCCGATCTCACCAAGCGCGATAAAGAGTTGACGGCAAGGCTCATCGCCATGTATAAGCAGGAGGAACTGACCTACTTCGACGTTGTCTTGGAGTCTGCCGATTTCAATGACTTCATATCCAGAGCCTACATCCTGGAGCGCATAAGCGCAAAAGATGCCAGAATGATCACCGAATCTAGAGCCCTGCGCCGCGAACTTAAAGCCAAGAAGGAAGAGCTTAGTGTCAAGAAGGCAAAAGAGGAAGCGCTTCTGCTCAAGCTCAAAAAGAAGCGGGGAGAACTGGCGGAGAAGTTCAACTTGTCCAAAAAGATATTCACAAGTCCTAAGCCCACCATCAGTAACAAGGTTATCAAGGGCGTCAAAATGAGTTGTTTTCCGGTGGCCAAGATGTATTCCTACCGCGACACCTGGGGTGCTCCAAGGAGGGGCCACCGTCATCGGGGAACCGACGTCTTTGCTCCCAGGGGCCAGCCTCTTTATGCGGTGGCAAGTGGAACGGTTAGGGCGACCAGCAGCCGAAATGGCGGGAAGACGATCTATCTGACGAGCGATAATGGCGATCTATTCTATTATATGCACCTCAATGCCTACGCGGTCACATCGGGCCACGTGACGGGCGGCCAAGTCATCGGAACGGTCGGAAGCACAGGAAATGCCAAAGGAGGAACCCCTCACCTTCACTTCGAGGTCCATCCCAAAGGCGGCGGGCCGGTAAATCCCTACCCATATTTAAGAACGCTCGGATAGCGCAGTTGACCGAGCGCTAGTTAGGACATATCATTTAAACAACCAAATATGATTTTCCGGGGAGCTTAAATGCTGAGAGTTCTTCGCCCCCTAGGCGCAAGATGACCCGTTGAACCTGTCTGGATAATGCCGGCGTAGGGAGGAGGTATTTCAAGATTTGTCCGCAGGCATGCGGACATTTTTTTTCAAGATGGATCCTTCATTCTATGTAGTTACGCAAAATATGAATTCTTCCACTTTGAGCCAGGTTGAGCTGGTTCGCTCGGCTTTAAATGGCGGGGCAACGGTCATCCAGCTCAGAGAGAAGAAGGCTTCAAATGATGTCATTTTGAAGACCGCAAGAGAGCTCAAAACCCTGACCGACGAATTCGATGTCCCTCTGATAATCAACGATCAGGTGGATACGGCCATTGCAATAGACGCAGATGGTGTTCATGTGGGAGACGAAGACATGCCGGTTATAAGGGCAAGACGGCTTCTTGGGGATAAAAAGATAATTGGAGCCTCCTGCATCGACTTAAGAACAGCCCTCTTGGCCGAGGAGGCGGGGGCCGACTATATTGGCCTCGGCCCAATCTATCAGACCGATACCAAGAAGTGTAGGATTGCGCCCTTAGGCCCAGCTACCCTATATGAGATAAAAAAAAGGATAAGGATACCGATTGTTGCCATTGGAGGAATAAATGAAGGCAACCTCAAAGAGGTTCTTCTGGCCGGAGCGGATGGCGTTGCGATGATATCGTTGATTGCCGGAGCACCCGATATCGATGAGGCGATCGCAAGAATTAATAAGCTAATCAAAGAGACCAAGGGGGTCAAAGAGAAGTGAGTTTGAATGAAGTTCATATAACTAAGGCGATTTTGCAGGAGTTTTTGGAGTTATTCATAGACTCGACCGAGGTCGATGTGGCTCTTGTGGGAGGCGGGCCTGCCAATCTGGTTGCAGCTACCTACTTGGCAAAAAAAGGTGTTAAAACGGTGATTTTTGAGAAGAAACTATCTCTGGGAGGCGGAATCTGGGGTGGCGGCATGATGTTTCCAAGGATAGTCGTGCAAGAGGAGGCCAGGCGGATTCTGGAGGACTTTCAGATTAAACACATTGAGAGGGGCACGGGCTACTACCTTGCCGACGCCATCGAGACGGTCGGAAAGATGATAAGCGCAGCCTGTGATGCTGGGGTTAAGATTTTCAACCTTATGAGCGTCGAGGACGTGATGATAAGAGAAGAAGACGAGGTAGTCGGCCTGGTTTTAAATTGGACGGCAGTCAATATGGCAAACCTGCATGTAGACCCCATGGCTATAGCCGCCAAAGTGGTCGTAGACGGAACGGGACACGATGCCGAAGTTTGCCGGATCGTCGAAAAAAAGATCTCCGGCAAAAGGCTTAAAGTACACGGCGAAAAACCGATGTGGGCGGATGTGGGGGAGAGGATCCTTCTCGATACCACCAAAGAGGTATATCCTGGGCTCATAGTTTCTGGAATGGCAGCCAATGCGGTGGCAGGAGGCCACAGGATGGGGCCGATCTTCGGCGGCATGATGCTCTCTGGTGAAAAGGCCGCTCAAATTGCCCTTGAAAAGCTGGGAGTGGAGCATTAATGACAATAATTTCACAGGTCAAAGCGGGCAATATCCCTGGCGAGGTGGCTCAAGTTGCCAAGGATGAGGGAGTTGAGCTTGACCTTTTACTCAAAAGGCTCGCCCAGGGCCGGGTGGTTATACCGAGGAATAAGGATCGAGGCCACATTAAGCCGATCGGCATCGGTGAGGGGTTAAAGACCAAAGTTAATGCCAATATAGGTACGTCCAAAGGATATCCCTCCCTCGAGGAAGAGCTTAAAAAGCTTGAAACCGTGATCGAAGCCAAGTCGGATACGGTCATGGATCTTAGCACCGGAGGCGATATAAACCAGATTCGAAGGGAGATCTTAAAGAGATCAACCATCCCTCTTGGCACGGTCCCCATCTACCAGGCGGCTGTATCAGCCATGGATAAGTTTGAGACGGTTGTGGCCATGGATAAAGACCATATGTTTGAGGTCCTAAGGGAGCAGGCCAAAGATGGAGTCGACTTCTTTACCATCCATGCCGGTTTGAACCTTTCGGCCCTAGAGAGCCTGGATAAGGACAAGAGGCTGATGGACGTGGTCAGCCGCGGCGGGGTCTTTACGATCGGCTGGATGCTTCATAACGAGAAAGAGAACCCTTTCTACGAGGAGTTCGATGAGGTTTTGGCCATTGCCAAAGAATACGATGTCACCTTGAGCTTGGGAGACGGGCTCCGGCCGGGCTGCATAGATGACGCGACGGACCGGCCCCAAATCCAAGAGCTCTTGACCCTCGGCGAGCTCGTCGACAGAGCCAGGGAGGCCGAGGTGCAAGTCATGGTGGAGGGGCCAGGTCACGTTCCTTTAGACCAGATCGCTCTAAACATACAGCTTCAAAAGGAGGTCTGCAAGGGAGCACCGTTTTATGTTCTCGGTCCTCTGGTCACCGATATTGCTCCCGGCTATGACCATATAACCTCGGCGATAGGCGGGGCCTACGCCGCATTTTTGGGAGCGGACTATCTCTGTTACGTTACTCCCCGCGAGCATCTCGGGCTACCGACGGTCGAAGATGTTGAAGAGGGCGTGATAGCCTCCAGGATCGCAGCTCACGCAGCAGATCTGGCCAAAGGGCAACCCGGAGCTAGAGAGTGGGATAGAGAGATGGCAAAGGCGAGGAAGGCCCTCGATTGGAGGGCAGAGATCGATATCTCGATAAATCCGAAAAAGACTGCCAAATTTTATGATGAGAGAAATCAAGAGCAGGAGGGAACCTGCACAATGTGCGGAGATTTCTGTGCCATAAAGCTCGTTGAATCGTATTTTGAATGAGTTGGACAGGGAGGGGGAAGCGCCATGTTGATCGGTGATATTGGAGAACTCGGATTTCTAGAGCGGATTTCATCAAGATTCTCGAAAGACTCTGATGACGTCATAATCTCTTTTGGAGATGACGCGGCTGTCATCGAACCCAAAAAGGATAAATATATCGCCATGACGACCGACATGCTCATCGAGGGCGTTCACTTCGATCTCTCCTTCATGTCTCCCTTCGATCTTGGACGCAAAGCCATCTTGGTCAATGTCAGCGACATCGCAGCCATGGCCGGGAATCCAGCATACGCCCTTGTTTCATTGGGTTTAACCAAGGGTTGCGACCTTGAATTCTTAAATCAGCTTTACGATGGTCTCTTTACGGCGGCCAAAGAATACGATCTCAAAATTTTGGGCGGAGATACGGTGAGCTCGCCAGGTGCTATCACGATCAACGTCACTCTTATCGGCACGGTTGAGCCCGCCCTCTTGACGCGGAGAAGCGGGGCTAAAGTTGGCGATGCGATTCTGGTGACCGGAACTTTGGGTAATTCCGCGGCCGGCCTTTTCGCCTTAAAGAATAGACTTGATTCTCCCAAGGAGATGATCCTAAGACACATTAAGCCTACCCCCAGGGTCAAAGAGGCGACTGTGGCCGCATCGGTCGGGATCAACGCCCTTGAGGACATCAGCGATGGGCTGGCCAGCGAGATAAACCACATCTCAAAAGAGAGTGGCGTTGGGGCCATTCTCTTTGAAGACCTCCTTCCCATAAGCGAAAACTTGAAAAGGTTCTCAAAGGAAAATAATCAGAATGTCATTGACTTTGCCCTATATGGCGGGGAGGATTATGAGCTGGTCTTTACGGCTTCTTCAGACCTTGCTGATGAGATCATCGAGGACATCAAGGCGAAGACCAAGACAGATGTGAACGTAATCGGCGAAATCGTCGAATCGGCCGAAGGCGTAAACTTGATCACAGTTAAGGGCGAGAAATTTCCCATCAAATTCGGCTACGACCACTTTAAGAAGTAGTGATGGACGTAAAAAAGATCCTATTGATCGGAGGAACCGATCCAAGCGGCGGGGCGGGAGTTGTCCTCGACTCCTTCATAGCGGCTGAGCTTAACGCCTTTCCCTACGCGGTCGTAACTGCAGTCATAGCCCAAAGCAGCACGGGCGTTTTTGCAATCCAAAAGCTCGATACCGAAATCATAGAAGCTCAACTGGAGGCAGTCCTCTCAGAGGGCGGAATCGCCGCCGTAAAGAGCGGGGTGCTCCACTCCAAAGAGGCCATATTGGTCCTCTCAACCACCCTTGAGAGACTTTTAGATATCCCCTTCGTCCTCGATCCCGTTCTTGTCTCATCCAGCGGAACCAAGCTTCTAAGCGAGGACGGAATCGGTTTTTTAAAAGAGCGCCTCTTCCCCAAGGCGACCATAGTCACCCCAAACCTTGAAGAAGCCGAGGCCCTTTCCAAGATAAAGATCGACTCACAAGCGGATATCAAGCGGGCGGCGGATATCATATTGGAATCTGGTCCCAAGTGGGTTCTAGTAAAAGGTGGCCATCTCGAAGGGGATTACGCCTTGGACTACCTTTTTGGCGAGCAAGACGCCGTCTTTGCCTTGCCAAGAATCGAGAGGGGAGAGGATGTTCGGGGGACCGGTTGCATTTTTGCGACCTCACTTGCGGTAAACCTCCTCAATAGGAAGGAGGTTGCTGAGGCGGTTCAACTGGCCAAAGAAAACACTTTAAATAAGATACGCTCGGCTCTGCATATCGGTCGAGGCCGCCCGCAGATTTCATTCATTCGCTAAGGGGCGCAATAAAAAAACCGGGCAAAAACCCGGCTTTTTAAGAGCTCTCTTTCAAAAAAAATCGATCTAGGCCTTGGTTACCTTGTTAGCCTTTATGCATTTGGTGCAGACGCTGGCCTTTTTGGTCCTCTTTCCCTCTACGACATTGATGGTCTGAACGTTAGCTCTCTGGACCTTTAAGGTCTTCTTGTGTGAGTGACTCACATTCTTTCCAAAAAGCGGGCCCTTGCCGCAAACCTGACACTTCCCAGACATCAAAATCTCCCATCCATATTTTTACCGCAAAAATATTAACACTTAAAGGTTAAGGATGCAAGAAAGCAGCCCAAGCTTAAGGCTTATGCTATAATTTTTTTGAAGTTGACGATCTTGGTGGGGAAAAATGGATGATGAAATTGTGCCTCTTGGAGGAATCAGCGTCTCGAACGACGCGGTAGTGGATATGGTCCATTCGATCATTTCACAGAGCTATGGGGCGGACGGGACGTCGCCTTTAAGGTGGTTTAAGGGGTTCTTTGGGATGCTCAACACCGACTTCTTTAAAAAGGGGATCCGAGCTAAAACCGTTGGATCCAAAGTGATCATCGATCTTGACCTCGTCATTGAAGAGGGAGTCAACCCTTCAGAGGTGGCAAGCGCCCTTGCAGATCGGATCGAATATGAGCTTGATAAGTATTTGAGCGTTGACGTCGGCGAGGTAAACATCCACCTCAAAGATATATCAAGAGACTGATTTGGAGCCCAATGGCAAATAGCAAAGAGGCGACCATTTTGCAGATCGTGGAAGCGGCCTTAAACGCTCTAAGGTGCCACGAAGAAGAGGTAAACCTCTTAAACGTCTATCCCGTGCCCGATGGAGATACTGGCAGCAACATGGTCCACACCATGGAATCGGTTTATGAGGGACTTCTCGTCCTAAAAGAGACCGACAAGGGAGCGGCCTACAAGACCATGATCGAGGCCTCTCTAATGGGGGGCAGGGGCAACTCCGGTGTTATATTATCCCAAATAATCAAAGGTTTTTGTGAGGTTCTGGCCGACTCGGAACACCTAGATTCCGCCCTCATCTCAAGGGCCCTTGAGAATTCATCCAAGGTGGCGTTCAAAGCGATAAAGAAGCCTGCCGAGGGAACCATTTTGACCGTAATCAAGGACATGGCCAAGGCATCTCGCAACCACAAAGGCGATGATATCAATTCGTTCCTCGATTTCATAATTGAAGCGGGCCGCAGGTCGGTTGCCAGAGGACCAGAACTTTTGCCCGTCCTGAAGGAAGCAGGCGTCGTCGACGCCGGAGGATGGGGCCTTTTGGTCATGGCAAGCGCGGTCAGCTCTTTCGTAAAAGGTGAGACCGAGCACGAAGAGCTGATAGGGCGAAGGCTTCCCAAGAGTACGGCCATAGAGACCTCGCTGACCTTTACCTACTGCACCGAGCTCATAGTCGAATCCGAGGGGCTGGACGCTTCCGAGCTCGAAGATGTTTTGGCGGGTCTTGGCGACTCCCTGCTTGTGGTCGGAAGAGAGGGACTCGCTCACGTTCATATCCATACCGATTGCCCCGGCGACGTCTTAAATATCGCCACAAGTGCCGGGACGCTTCTAGAAGTTAAGATAAACAATATGGCGAGCGAGGTGAAGGATAGAGCAGACCTCCATGGGCCTGAAGCGGGCGAAATCGGGATAGTTGCCATCTCCAGCGGAGAGGGGATAAAGAAGATACTGATGAGTCTTGGCGCTCTTTGCGTTATAAGCGGCGGCCAGACCATGAACGTCAGCGTCAAGGATATTCTGGCCGCCGCTAAAGATTTGAATAACTCTGCCATCATCATCTTGCCAGGCAATAAGAACATAATTTTGGCAGCCGAAAGGGCCGCTGACATGTGTGAAAAAGAGGCGGGGGTGGTTCCAACAAAATCTGCTATCGAGTCATTTTCAGCCCTGCTCTCATTCGATCCCAATCTAAGCCTCAAGGAGAATCTTGCCATGATGACCGATTCCATCTTAGACGTTAGAACGGGAGAGTTGACGCGGGCGGTCAGGGAGGCCAAGACGACAGCATGTCTTGTAAAGAAGGGCAATTTCTTGGGTCTGATAGATCAAGAGATCTCTGTGGTCGGTTCCTCATTCTTGAAGACGGCGCTCGCACTGATCGATGAAATGGTTGATGAGGATAGCGAGAGCATGATCATTCTTTTCGGCCAAGATATAAAGGAGAAGGAGAGAAAGGTCCTTATAAGAGAGGCGTCAAAGAGGTATAAATCTTTATAGATCGAATCGCATGATGGCGGTCAACCGCTATATCACCTTATAGTCGGAGTCGAGTGAAGCTAAAAGGAGGTCTTTATGGATCAGATTGCCATAGTTACCGATAGCACGGCCGACCTGGGCGAGGGTTATTACCTGGAGCATAACGTGACGATGGTTCCTCTTTCGGTCCGTTTTGAGAAGGAGTTCTATAAGGACTGGGTGGAAATGGGTCCGGAAGCCTTTTATGCAAAGCTTAAGGCCTCTGAGGTAATTCCAAAGACCTCTCAACCGACGGTGGCGGAGTTTGAAAAGGTCTTTAAGGAGCTCTCCAAAAATCACGATCGCATCATCTCCATCCATATCTCTGGAGCCTTAAGCGGGACCACTCAATCGGCTCAAATAGCCGCTGAAAGCGCGCCCGCCCAGGTCTCGGTCATAGATGGCCGCCAAGGGTCGCTCGCCACTGGACTTCTGGTTGATATCGCTGTCAGGGCGAGAGATGACGGCAAGTGTGCAGATGAGATAGTAGAAATGCTCAAACGCGCGGCGGCTGGCATAACCATACTTTTCATGGTCGATACCCTAAAATACCTCCATCTCGGCGGCCGGATAGGAAAGGCGAACGCCCTGGCCGGAAGCCTCTTGAATATCAAACCCATTCTGACCCTAGAGGATGGCGTTGTGACTCCCTTCAAGAAGATGAAGGGAGCAAAGAAGGCTATGGTTGAGATGGTAAGTGAGCTAAAGTCCCAGATAGATCAGCTGAGACCATACTATCTCATGCTGGCCGACGCCGACGCCTTTGAAAACATCTCATACTTGAAGGGACTCATCGAGTCCGAAAAATTAAGACCAAGCCGCTTCATAGAAGGCAAAATAGGTCCGGTTATAGGGACATACGTTGGGCCCGGAGCGGTCGCTCTCGTTTTCTATCAGGAGCCCCAATCATAGATGAGTGGGATTTGCATCAATTATTTTGCTCAACTTTTTAAACCTAAAGATTCAAGGTGATCAAAGCGGACAGAGAGACCAAAAAACCACCAAGGCGCCTCCAACTCATGGATCCGATAACAGATCTTTTAGGCGTCGGAGAAGCGTTGGCCAAAAAGCTTATGAAGCTCGGCATAAATAGAGCATTCGACCTCCTTCATCACTATCCGGCTCGCTATCTCGACTTCAGCAAGATTCAAAAGATAGATCAGTTACGAGTCGGGGAAGAGGTGACGGTGATCGGGAGAATCAAAGAGATAAACAAAAGCTCCCCCCGTTTGAATTTGAAAATTTTAAAGGTGGGAATCTTCGATGAGACCGGCTATATCTTTGCTATCTGGTTCAATCAAGACTACATCGCAAAGAGATTGAAAAAGGAAGACACCATCGCCATAAGCGGCAAGGTTGCAAGCAAGTTTGGAGTTTTGCAGATTCAAAATCCCTACTACGATATAATCGAGGACGATTTTTTATCTCACAATCCCATAAATACGGCGGCAATAATACCGGTCCACAGCGCCTCGATGGAGATTTCGCCTGCCAGGATAAGGCGCTTGGTGAGCAATCTTTTAAATGCCTTGGGCAAAATTGATGACTATTTGCCATCAAAGCTAAGGAAACGCTTTGCACTCTGCGGGCTCGATTTTGCGATCAAGGAGATCCATTTTCCCTCCTCGGCCGAGTCGATAGAGAAGGCGAGAGCAAGGCTCCTCTTCGATGAGCTATTCCTCTTGCAGCTCGGACTCATCTTCAGAAAGAATCGACTCCAAGCGGCATCAAAGGGAATCGTCCACAAAATAGATGAGGATTTGCTGCACGATTTTTTCGAAAACCTCCCCTTTACGCTCACAGGAGATCAACTTAAGGCCATTGAAGAGATCAAAGCAGATATGGCGAGGCCAACTGCCATGAATCGTCTTTTGCAGGGTGAGGTCGGATCGGGCAAAACGATGGTTGCCCTGGCTACCCTCATGGTCGCGGTCAAAAACGGCTACCAAGGTGCCATGATGGCTCCAACCGAAGTTTTGGCCAAACAACATCATAAGAACCTATCGACAATCCTAAGCGGACTTGGGATAAAATCTGACTGTCTTACGGGGAGTCTTAGTTCAAACGAGAAGACGGCATTGAAGGAGGAGATATCCTCCGGGGTCACGGATATCGTCTTTGGGACGCACGCCCTAATCCAGGAGGACGTCAGTTTTGCCGCTCTCGGAGCGATAGTCGTAGACGAGCAGCATAGATTCGGGGTCGAGCAGCGTCTGGCGTTGAAAGGTAAAGGATCTCATCCCGATGTCTTGATAATGACAGCCACCCCGATTCCACGGAGTCTCTCATTAACACTCTATGGCGATCTGGATGTTAGCTCGATAAGGGAGCGGCCGAAGGGGCGGGCCGTCTCCTCATGTGTAGAGACCTATGTAGTAAGCGAGAGACAAAGGGAGAGAGCTTATAAAAAGATCATCGAAGAGATAAAGAAGGGAAGCCAAGCCTACATAATCTGTCCTCTCATCGAGGAGTCGGATAAGCTCGCCTTAAAATCCGTCAAAGATGAGGTCGAAAAGCTTAAGAAAGATATCTTTTCAGCCTATCGCGTCGGGGTTATTCATGGTCGCCTAAAGCCCCAAGAGAAGGATGGGGTGATGGAGGAGTTTAAAAAGGGTCAGATCGACATTTTGATATCAACGACCGTCATCGAAGTAGGCATCGACGTTCCAAACGCCACGGTCATCTTGATAGAGGACGCCGATCGCTTTGGTCTTTCTCAGCTCCATCAACTCAGGGGAAGGATCGGTCGCGGCAAAGAGAAGTCTTTCTGTATCCTATTTGCCAAACTCGATACGGATGAATCCAGAGCCAGGATGAAGGCGATAAAGGAGCTGACCGACGGCTTTACCCTGGCGGAACAGGATCTTATAATTAGGGGTCAAGGGGAGATATTCGGGACTAGGCAGTCGGGACTGCCCGATCTTAAGCTCGCCTCGCTTCCTAAAGATTATGAGCTTTTGAAAATGGTTAGAAGCGAAGCCGCCCGGCTCATCAAGGAGGATCCCGCCTTAACCGAATCCGAAAATGAGCGCATATTGGAGGCAATGAAGCTTAGGTTCTTCGATAAGCTCGCTTGGTTGTTCATAAGTTAGAAAAGGGACTTAATTGAGGGTTATATCGGGCACCGCCAAGGGAAGAAAGCTCTATTCTCCGAAGGGATTGGATATACGCCCAACTTCTGATATGGTCAAAGAGTCCTTGTTCAACATGCTCAACGATAAGGTCCAAGGCTGCAACGTGTTGGATATCTTTGCAGGCTCGGGCTCTATCGGCATCGAGGCCTTAAGCCGGGGGGCAAATTCTGTTGTCTTCATCGATTCCAGCCAGGATTCAGTTTCGGCAATAAAAAAGAATCTTGAACTTACCGGCCTTCCGGATAGGGCTAATATCATCAGAGCAGATGCTCTCACCACTTTGTCTAGAAAGGGTCTTAAGGGCTCTAAGTTCGAATTGATTTTTTTAGACCCTCCTTATAAAATTGACTCCGATGTGCTAAACTCCATATTTATAAGTCTTTTAAACGAAGGTTTTCTGCGCCAGGGCTCTTTGATCATCTTAGAGCACTCGTCGAAAAGAGATTTCTCTTCGCCTTTGGAGCAGATTGAGCGCAGAGTAGTCAAAAAATACGGTGATCAGGCCATAAGCATCTTTGAGGCTATTTGACCTGACCTTTAAGGAAAAGGAATGAATATAGCCGTATGTCCGGGCAGCTTTGACCCGGTAACCAGCGGTCATCTTGATATTATTTCAAGGGCTTCAAGATTATTTGACCGCGTTATAGTGGGCGTTTACACGAACGCCAAGAATGATCCCCTCTTCACCTTGGACGAGAGGCTCACCTTCATAAGGCAAGCCATAGAGGGTGATAGGACCTTAAGCAACGTCAAGGTCGAGTCGTTCAACAGTCTTCTGGTAAATTTTGCTCGAAATCATGGAGCGAGCGCCATAGTCAAAGGTTTAAGGGCCGTCTCTGATTTTGAGCACGAATTTCAGATGGCTCAACTCAACTTGAAGCTGGAGCCCAAGATAGAGACGATCTTCATGATGGCGAGCACAAAGTACGCCTATTTGAGCTCGAGCGCCGTGAAAGAGATAGCAAAGTTTTCTGGTTGCGTGGATGGCCTGGTAACCGAGGAGGTCAAGATTGGTCTTAAGAAGGCTTTTGCCAGTTAAAAGGAGGTTTTAACCTATGGATATTTCAAATTTAATAGATAGACTTGAAGATATGGTGACCACGGCCAAGAAGGTGCCCTTCGGAGCTGGGGTCATCATAAATGAGCAGAGGATATTCGAATTCGTTGATGAGATGAGGGCAAGTCTTCCCGACGAACTGAAGGAAGCAAGGTGGATAGTCAAAGAGAAGAATGAGATATTGGCCGAAGCCGAAAAGGAAGCCAATGCGATAATTGATGATGCCAAACGTAGAGCTCTGGATATGACTTCAGAGACAGAAATAGTCAAACTTTCCGAGGCTCAAGCAAGTGAGATAATTACAAGTGCTAAGGAAAAAGAGAGGGAGATAAGGCTGGGGGCCGAGGATTATGCCGATGAGATGCTGGCAAATCTCGAAGTCAATCTGGGTAAACTGCTATCGGCCGTACAAAGAGGCAGAGATAGGTTGCAGGGCAAAACGCAGCCACGAATATAGCGATTGAGCAGGTTTGCCCCTCATCTTAAAGGTTCTTGTGCTTTTACAAGAGCTTTTTTTGTGAAAACTAATCTGTGTTAAAATACATGCATTTGAAGTTGGTCGAATGATGGACCCCTTTAAAATCGATATCTCTGCCTTAAGACAGCAGCCGGGAGAGAGCCTAAAATTTAAGATCGATGAGGAAACGACCTTAAGCTCTGATAGAGACGGGCTGAGACTTAAAGGTCCACTCAGAGCGGAATTCACGGTCGAGAATATCGGCGGTGATTTTTTGGCAAGAGGCCAGGCGGAGGCGACGGTGGATTCGGTCTGCGCAAGGTGTCTTAAAGATTTCGGTTATGGATTAAAGGTCGAATTTTTGCAGTTGTTTGTGGATGATCATCTAGAGGGAGACGATGAGGCGATCAGCGTCGAAGGAGATGTGATAGATCTAAAGCCCGTGATAGAGGAGGCTCTGATACTGGACCTTCCCTTCAACAGGATATGCGATCCAGGTTGCCCAGGCATATGCCCAGTTTGCGGTCAGGACTTAAGCGAGAAGAAGTGCGATTGCAAAAAGAGCGAAATTGATATCAGGTTCTTAAAATTACTCGATTTAAAGGATAAATTAAATTCAAAGGATGGTTAGGAGGGTTTTTAGGTGGCTGTACCAAAAAGGAAAAAATCCAGGGCAAAACGCGACTCGAGGCGCTCACAACATAATAACGCTAAGGCTGCTTTGACGATGGAATGTCCACAATGTCATCAGCCGAAGTTGCCGCATCATGTCTGCAAAGAGTGCGGTTATTATGATGGCAAAAAAGCGATAGAGGTATAGAGGGCTTGTGTCTGACCCAAAGATCAGAATAGCCATAGATGCGATGGGAGGAGATTTTGCTCCCCTCGAAGTCGTAAAGGGCTCTTTTCTGGCAGCCCTTGAAAGCGACGTTGAAATAATATTAGTCGGCAAAGAAGATGAGCTCAAGGGTGAATTTGATAAGTATGACCCCAATCCCGCTCTTATCATCCTAAATGCTTCCTCCACGGTTGAGATGGGTGAATCGCCGGCAGGCGCCATAAAAGCAAAGCCGGATTCTTCAGTATCTCTTGCAGCCAAACTGGTCTTAGACGGAGGCGCCGATGCCTTCATCTCTTTTGGCAACACCGGCGCGGCCATGAGCGCGGCCTTCCTTCACATCGGTCGGATCAGCGGCGTCTTAAGACCGGCCATAGCCGTAACTTTGCCGACGGCCAAGGGAGCTTCGGTTCTTTTGGACGCTGGGGCCAATACCGACTGTAAGCCGGATGTCTTGAAACAATTTGCCGTCATGGGATCGGCCTATGCGAAAGCTATGCTGGGCCTCAAGAGTCCCACCATCGGTCTCTTGAATGTGGGCGAGGAGGCCAGCAAGGGAAGCGAGAGGTTAAAGGAGGCCCATGCCCTCATGTCCGGCGTGGAAGGATTTTACGGCAACATCGAGGGAGACGATATAGCTAAGGGAACCGTCGATGTCATAGTCTGTGACGGTCAGACCGGCAACATCGTCTTGAAACTCATAGAGGGCCTGTCAAGCGAGATATTTTCCAAGTTCAGGATAGCTATGTCATCTTCCCTTGCGGCTAGGCTCGCCGGGCTGCTCCTTAAAAAATCTTTCAAAGATCTAAAGAGAGAACTAGATTACGAAGAGTACGGTGGGGCCATACTTCTTGGCATAAACGGTGTTGCCATAGTGGGCCACGGAAAATCCAAGGCCAAGGCCGTCAAGAACGGTATTTTAGTGGCGGCTAAAATCGCTTCCAAGAATATGTTAGCCGATATAGAGCAGCACCTTTAGGAGGAAGAGATAACTGCAAGAAAGATGACGGCAAAGATAATCGGAGTCGGCTCCTACCTTCCCGAACGGGTCCTTACCAACCAAGACTTGGAGGAGATGGTCGATACCAGCGACGATTGGATAAGGACGAGAACCGGCATTTTGGAGAGGCGGATAATCGAAGCGGATGAGAATGTCTCCGATCTTGCGGCCAAGGCCTCCTTAAATGCCATCTCAGACGCCGGCTTAAAGGTGAGCGACATCGATCTCATAATCCTTTCAACTTGCTCACCCGAGATGATCCTACCCTCTACTGCCTGCTTGGTTCAGCACAAGATTGGAGCCAAAACTACCCCGGCCTTCGATGTGATGGCTGGTTGCACGGGCTTTATCTACGCTCTCTCGGTCGCAGCCCAATTTATTGAGACCGGGACATACCGAAACATCCTCGTCATCGGAGCCGATGCCCTCTCTCGTCACATAGACTGGCAAGACAGAAATACCTGCGTCCTTTTTGGCGATGGGGCTGGAGCGGTCGTTTTGGGTCCCGACCTTAATGGGTTTGGCATCCTTGCCAATTATCTGGCCTCAACAGGGGCCGGAGCAGGGCTCCTATCCATTCCAGGCGGCGCTTCCGCTGCTCCGGCCCACGCCGACTCGTTTGATAAGACTGAGAATTACCTTCAAATGAACGGCTCGGAGGTCTTTAAGTTCGCCACAAGGGCTCTTCCCCGGGCCGTAAAGGACGTAACTAGGCGGGCCAACGTGGACTTGAGCGGGATAGATTATATAATCCCCCATCAGGCAAACTATCGAATAATCGAGACGGCGGCTAGGAAGCTCAATGTGGATTCTGATAGAATCATCAATAACATCGAAAGACTCGGCAATACATCGACGGCCTCGATACCCATTGCTCTAGATGAACTATACCGAAGCGGGCGGCTTAAGAGGGGCGATTTGATGATCTTGGTGGGCTTTGGAGCCGGATTGACCTGGGGGGCCAATTTAATAAAATGGGCGGATCATTAGACGATCAAGAGGTGGTTTAATTGAATTATTTCTTCAGTGAAGAGCAGGAAATGGTAAGGGATCTGGCAAGGAAGATCGCCCTTGACAAGGTGGTGCCGAGGAGAGCCGAGCTCGACGAGAAGGAAGAGTTCCCCTTCGATATCATGGAAGCGATAGGCAAAGCCGATCTCTTCGGCCTCTATATCCCCGAAGAATACGGTGGTCTCGGCATGGGTTCCTTCGAAACTCTCTTGGTCGTCGAAGAGCTCAGCCGGGGCTGCTGCGGAGTTTCGGTAAGTTACGCGGCAAGCGCGCTTGGGGCCTACCCGATCCTGCTCTTCGGCTCGGACGAACAGAAGAAGCGCATCCTTCCCGGCTTGGCCTCCGGAGAAAAGCTTGGCGCATTTGGATTGACCGAGGCGGGAGCCGGCAGTGATGCTTCGGCCATAAAGATGACGGCCAAAAAGGACGGAGATAACTACGTCTTAAATGGTACCAAGCAATGGATAACCAACGGCGGCGTGGCTGAGATCTATACGATAATCGCCATGACCGACAAGAATAAGGGAAGCCGAGGCGCCTCAGCCTTCATAGTCGAGGCGAATACTCCAGGCTTTTCAATCGGCAAGAAAGAGAAGAAGATGGGGATAAGGTCGTCGATAACGACCGAATTGATCTTTGAAGACTGCAAGATACCCAGTGATAATTTGATCGGGAAAGAGGGGCTAGGCTTCATCATCACCATGAAGACGCTAGACATGACCCGCCCCGGGATTGGCGCTCAAGGGGTTGGTCTCGCCCAAGGGGCGCTTGAGGCTGCTTTGGACTTTGCGTCTAAGAGGATACAATTCGATCAATCGATCTTGAATCTTCAGGCAGTTCAGCATATCTTTGCCGACATGGCGACAGAGATAGAGGCAGCGAGAGCTCTTGTCTATGCGACCGCAAGAACGATCGATGCCGGGGAAAAGAATTTTTCTAAAGAGTCGGCTATGGCCAAAAGATTTGCGACCGATGTGGCCATGAAGGTGTCGATTGACGCCGTTCAGATGATGGGTGGCCACGGATATATGCGTGAATACCCGGTTGAGAAGATGATGAGGGATGCTAAGGTCTTACAGATATACGAGGGAACCAATCAGATACAGAGGAACGTAATAGCTTCACAGCTCGTCAAGGAGATCATGATCAACAATCGCTAGATACCCATGAAGATAATAGTCTGCATAAAACAGGTGCCCGCCTCCACCGAAGTAAGACTGGATCCGGTCACCAATAATTTAATAAGAGATGATAGTGAGGGGGTAATAAACCCCTATGATCTGCACGCCATCGAAGAGGGAATCGGGCTCAAAGAGAGCTACGGAGCTGAACTGACCGTGATCTCGATGGGTCCTCCAGCGGCTTGCGAATCCTTGCGCGAGGCTCTTGCCATGGGGGCAGACCAAGCCGTCCTTATCTCTGACAGGAGATTTGCCGGCTCCGACACCCTGGCGACCGCCTACGTCTTGGCCAAATCAATAGAGAGACTCGGCGGCTGCGATTTAGTAATCTGTGGCAGACAGACCATAGACGGGGATACGGCTCAAGTAGGTCCAGAACTTGCCCAAAAACTCGACTTTAACCTTGCCACCAACGTCTCGGGCGTAGAAGAGCTCACCAAAGACCGCGTCAAGTTAAGAAGGATGGTCGAAGACGGTTACTACCTCTTGCGGATTGGATTGCCGTTATTGATCACCGTTACCAAGGAGATCAACACGCCCAGGACCGCTTCTTTAAAGGGGATGATGAGGGCGAAGAAAGCAGAAATCTTAAATCTTTCGGCCGATGATATCATGGCGGATCCGGAGAAGATCGGCATAGCCGGCTCCCCAACCAAGGTTAAAAGGGTCTATAAGCCAA
Organism: Actinomycetota bacterium; assembly: GCA_030017835.1. Lineage (NCBI taxonomy): Bacteria > Bacillati > Actinomycetota > Actinomycetota bacterium. Next base: position 127,771 of record JASEGU010000001.1, read on the forward strand.
ACATTTCAAGGGGTGGTCAGATATTTAAGGGTGACCCCCAAGCGGCTGCCAAAGAGCTTTTTGACAAGCTAAAGAATGATAAGATTCTATAGCCAGATAAGCGGGATCAATTACTTTTATGATAAAGGTCGATTTAGAAATATGCGATGGTTGCGGTCTTTGCGAAAAGGCCTGCAAATATAGGGCGATAAAATTGATCGATGGCAAGGCTCGAATCGCTCCAAGCTGCAATTCATGTAAAGCATGTTTTACATCCTGTGGCAACAGAGCTCTGATTGATATGACTTATGAGGTTTTGAGGAAAGAAGGGGAAGAGACCAAGTGAAGTCGATCTGGGTCTTTATCGAGATTAGAAGGGGAAAGATTGCCCCAGTCTCGCTCGAAATCTTGGGTGAGGCGAGGCGGCTTGCAAACCAATTGGGCGGAAAGCTGGTTGCTCTTGTTTTGGGACAAAATCTCAAGGAGATCTCCGAAGAGATAGCTACATTTGGACCAGATGAGGTTATTGTTCTGGAGGATGAGGCGTTGACCGAGGCGAGTGAAGATAACTTTGCTCAGGCCTTGGCCGAACTGGTCAAACGATACTCACCAGATATTATTCTTGGTGGAGCTACCATTTTTGGCAGAGCCATGATCCCTCGCCTTGCGGCCATGCTCGAGACCGGCCTTACAGCCGACTGCCTTGAGCTAGCCATCGATCAAGAGAGCGGTCTGCTTCTTGGTAGTTGCCCAGGCTTCGGCGGCAACGTAATGGCCGAGATCGTCTGTCCGGACAAACGGCCCCAGATGGCGACGATCAGGCCTAATGTCTTAAAATCACCTGCTCCTGATGGCTCAAAGCCCTGCAAAATATTTTACGAAAAATTGGAGAAGGGACTGATCTCAAAGAGTGAGATTCTGGAATTCATCGAGACCGAAGGCGATGCGGTCAATCTTGAGGACGCAGAGATAATTGTTGGCTGTGGCCGCGGAGCGGCCACAGAGAAGAACTTCGAACTAGTAAAAGAGCTGGCGGATCTGCTCGGAGCCAGTCTCGGCGCAACCAGGCCGCTGGTGGATAACGGTCTTGTCGCCTATCAACAGCAGATCGGTCAGACGGGAAAGACCGTTTCTCCAAAACTCTACATCGCTTGCGGAATTTCTGGGGCAATTCACCACGTGGCTGGAATCCAGTCGTCCGACTGCATAATCGCCATAGACAAAGATCCGGATGCCCCCATATTCGACGTTGCAACATATGGGATAGTCGGCGATGTTGCGGCCGTTCTTCCCCATCTCATCGACGAGATCAGACGGAGTGGAAGGGGGCCGGCATGAAACACAAGCTAGCGTTCATCTTCCCTGGTCAAGGCTCCCAATATGTAGGTATGGCCAAAGATCTTATGGCTCTTGGAGATGAGTACGAGGTCCTCTTCGATCGGGCAAGCGACGTCTTGAAGAGGGACATCAAAGAGATCGCTGTCTCCGGTCCCGAAGGAGAGCTTTCTAGGACACAAAATACCCAACCGGCCATTTTCATAACCAACCGTATAGCCGAACTCTGTTTGCGGAGAGAGGGGATGGAGCCCAGCATTGTGGCTGGGCACAGCCTTGGAGAGTATAATGCCCTTCTTTCGGCCGGTGTCTTCGATTTTGAGACAGCGCTAGGCTTGATAGCAGAACGCTCGCTTATCATGGAGAGGACGGCGGCCGAATCGCCCGGCAAGATGGTCGCTGTGATCGGCCTGGACGCAAAGACCGTTCAAGAAACGATATTAAACTTGAGCAATGAGGGCGTGATAGGCATAGCCAATTATAATTCACCCGCTCAAGTGATAGTCTCAGGTGAGAGCGGACTGATCGCTCTGTCCCTTCAGAAACTTAAGGCTGCCGGCGCAAAGCGGCTGATAGAACTCGAGGTTAGCGGCGCCTTTCACTCCAAGTTGATGGCAACCGCTGCGAAAGAATTCTCGAAAAAAATTGACTCTGTCAACTTTGCGGAGCCAAAGTGCGCCGTGGTCTCAAACTTGACCGGCAGGGCTTCAAGATCGGCCGACGAATTGAAGAAGGCTCTGATCGGCCAGATGGACTCATCAGTCCGTTGGGTCGATTCGGTCCTCGAAATGGAGGCCGAGGGCGTTCACACCTTCATAGAACTTGGACCAAAAAAAGTCCTATGTGGCCTGGTCTCCAAGATACTCCCCGGAGCAACCACACTAAATGTGGAGGATAGCGAGAGTCTAAAAGCGACCATTTCAGCCATTAAGGAGGCAAAATGAATCTTTCAAACAAAGTTGCTCTAGTTACCGGAGGAGCTAAAGGCATAGGCAGAGAGACATGTCTGCGCCTTGCCGAGCTCGGAGCCGATATAGTCATAAACAGCACGTCCAGCAGTCAAGATGTTCCTTCGCTCATCGAAGAGATCGAGGCTCTGAAGGTTAAGGCGCTTCATCTTCCGGCCGACGTCTCGAAGATGGCGGGAGCCAAGGAATTGATCGACAAATCCCTTGAAGCCTTCGAAAGGATCGATATTTTAGTCAATAACGCCGGCATAACCCGCGATAATCTAATTATCAGGATGAAAGAGGACGAATTTGACGACGTGATTGCCGTGAATTTAAAGGGTGTCTTCAACTGCATTCAGGCCGCTTCAAGAGGGATGCTCAAGCAGAGGAGCGGCTCGATAATAAACGTCTCCTCGGTCGTCGGTCTGACCGGAAATATCGGTCAAGCAAACTATGCGGCCTCAAAAGCTGGTATAATTGGTCTGACCAAGACGGTGGCCAGAGAGTTTGCCTCGAGAGGGATACGGGCTAACGCTGTGGCTCCAGGATTTATCGAGACCAGGATGACAGAAGTTCTACCAGTTGAAACGAGAGAAAAGCTCATCTCATCGATACCCCTTGGGGTCTTTGGAACTCCAAGAGACGTCGCTAACCTAATAGCCTTCTTGGCCTCGGATGAGGCGTCTTATATAACAGGTCAGGTTATAAGTGTTGACGGCGGAATGGTAATGTAATGTATAATCCATAAATCAATTTTAAGGAGGAGTTAGGTGTCTGAGGAGATTTTTGAGAAGGTCAAGGAGATAATAATCGATCAATTGGGGGTTGATGGATCGGCAATAAAGGCCGAGGTATCATTCTTAAATGATTTGGGGGCCGACTCGCTCGACATAGTCGAATTGGTTATGGCCTTTGAAGAAGAGTTTAACCTGGAGATATCCGACGAAGATGCCGAGAAGATCTTGACCGTAAACGATGCGGTTGAGTACATAGCCAGCCACTCTTAATATGCAAATTCATTGTCGGAGATTTATTAATGGAATTTCCTGAACTTAAAATAGGGAAGTTAAAAGCCAAGCTTCCCATAGTACAAGGCGGAATGGCTGTCAGGATTTCGATGGCACCCTTAGCGGCGGCTGTTGCCAATGAGGGTGGCATCGGTCTGATAGCAGCCTCCGGAATACATCCTGAAGAACTGGTCAAGACCATCAGAGAGGCGAGATCTCTCTCTGACGGTATAATCGGCATAAACGTAATGGTTGCCGTGCGAGAGTTCTTGGACCTGGTGCTTGCGGCCGCAAAAGAGGGCATTGACCTAATCGTCGCCGGCGCTGGTTTTTCGCGGGATCTCTTTGCCATAGGCAAGGAGTACGACGTTCCGATCGTTCCCATTGCCTCATCCGTCAAGGCGGCTAAGCTGGCTGAAAAATTCGGCGCATCGGCCGTAATCGTCGAAGGCAAGGAGGCCGGTGGTCATCTCGGCACCGATCAGCCGCTATTTTCCATTCTTCCCGATATCGTCAAGGCGATAAAGATTCCGGTTATTGCGGCCGGCGGAATACTGCACGGTCAGGACATGACCCGGGCGATATGTATGGGAGCTGACGGGGTTCAGATCGGCACCAGATTTGCGGCAAGCGAGGAGAGCGGAGCGGCCGATTCTCTCAAAGAGACCTATGTAAAAGCCAAGGCGAATGACGTGGTTCTGGTCGAAAGTCCCGTCGGGCTGACGGGAAGGGCGATAAAGACCCAGTTTGTAAAGGACCTTTTCGAAGGGAAGATTCCGTCATTTAAAAACATCAAAAAATGCATGGTCTGTCTAAAGCATTGCAACAGAAATTACTGCATCATCGAGGCACTAGAGAGGGCTCAACAGGGCGACATGATCAAAGGGCTAGCATTCTCCGGCGAGCGGGTTGGTGAGATTTCAAACGTCCTGCCCGTTAAAACGATAATATCCAACCTCATGAAAGAGTTCAAAGAGAGCTTTAAGGGGGGCCAAGGTTGCAGCGAAGGGTTGTAATTACGGGTCTCGGTCCGATTGCGCCGACCGGAATCGGCAAGGATAGATTCTGGAATTCGCTGGTTGAAGGGGAATCCGGGATAGACACCATAACTCTCTTTGACCCGACAGACTACGCCTCAAGGATAGCCGGTGAAGTTACGGATTTCGTGGCGACCGATTATATGGATTTTAAAGAGGCAAAGCGGATGGACAGGTTCTCGCAGCTTGCCGTAGCCGCGGCTAAGCTGGCCCTTCAAGATGCGTCTCTTGAGATCACGGATTCGATATCGGAGAGGACGGGCGTAATAGTCGGCTCTGGAATCGGGGGACTTAGGACACTAGAGGATCAGAACCGGATCTTGTTCGAGAAGGGACCGTCAAAGGTCAGCCCCTTCCTTGTGCCGATGATGATTCCAGACCTAGCTGCGGGCAACATATCGATATTCTTCAACGCCAAGGGCGTAAATTATGCAACCGTTTCGGCCTGTGCCTCGGGAAGTCATGCGATTGGCGAGGCCTTCGAGGTGATAAGGCGAGGGGCGGCAGATATCTGCATCGCCGGCGGAAGCGAAGCCCCGGTCACGCCGCTCTCAGTTGCGGGATTTGCTTCGGCAAGGGCGCTTTCCACCAGAAATGATGAGCCCAAGAGGGCGAGCCGCCCCTTCGACGCCGAAAGAGATGGATTCGTCATCGCAGAAGGGGCCGGGATCGTGATACTTGAAACCTTGCAAGGGGCTCTTGAGAGGGGGGCTCACATATATGCTGAGGTATTGGGCTATGGAGCAACCGCCGATGCTTACCACATAACAGCACCCGCTCCAAACGGGGAAGGGGCGGCAAGAGCCATGCGAATCGCCCTTGAGCAGTCTGGACTAAATCCTGCCGATATCGGCTACATAAATGCTCACGGCACATCCACCTCCCTCAATGATGAGTATGAGACCATGTCCATAAAGGAGGTCTTTTCAAGCTCTGCCGATGATCTTCTAATCAGCTCCACTAAGTCCATGACGGGTCATGCGCTCGGAGCGGCCGGAGGCATAGAGCTGATAGCCTGCGCAATGGCGATAGAGACCGGCCTCATCCCCCCAACCATTAATTACGAGAATCCCGACCCCAAATGCGATCTATTTTATGTTCCAAATACCAAAATGGAGAAGAAGATCTCTTATGCCATGTCCAACTCCCTTGGATTTGGCGGCCACAACGCGAGCTTGATAGTGGGGGCGGCAACAGAAGAGAAGGGCTAGAATAAGGCGGAAGATTTTTTTGAATCAGGAATGCGACCTTGACCTGGCTGAAGCGGCCATAGGTCTTGAGTTTAACGATAAAAGACTCTTAAGAACCGCACTCACCCACGGCTCTTACTCCGCAGAGAATCAGGCTGAAGATTCAAACGAACGCCTCGAATTTCTCGGCGATTCGGTCCTCGAACTCATCGTGACAGAAGAACTTTTTGTCACCAATCCAACCTTGTTGGAGGGGGATTTGGCTAAGATAAGGGCCAAGGTCGTTAGCTCAGAAAGCCTTGCTTTGGTTGCCAAGAAGATATCCCTTGGCGATCACCTATTTCTTGGCAAGGGGGCCGAGGCCTCAGGAGCCAAAGATCAGCAGTCCATCTTAGAGAACTCACTTGAGGCCTTAATCGCAGCCGTCTATTTGGATAAAGGCCTGAAGACGGCAGGGCAATTTGTTTTAAACTTGTTTAAGGACGTAATTTTAGAGGCGGTTCAAAGCGGCGGAGAACATGACTTAAAAACCACTCTGCAAGAAGCGACCGTCAAGAGATTCAACGAGCTTCCAGTCTACAGGATCCTTGAGGAGAAGGGCCCAATGCACCAGCGAAGGTTTAAGGCTCAAGTAAGCCTTAAGGATAAGGTCCTTGCAACCGGCGAGGGAAGTAGCAAAAAGACTGCGGAACAGGCTGCAGCTAAAGAAGCGCTGAATTTAATCAAGGGCGACCACTTTATTTTCGATTATTGATCATCTTTTAGTTGGGAGACGAGTTAGTTGTACTTGAAGTCCTTAAACATCAAAGGGTTTAAGTCATTTGCAAAAAAGACCGCCTTGGATTTTGAGCCTGGAGTTACAGTCATCGTTGGGCCCAATGGAAGCGGTAAGAGCAATCTGACCGATGCTATTCTTTGGGTCTTGGGCGAGCAGAGCCCACGATCACTTCGGGGCTCCCAGATGGAGGACGTGATATTTACGGGCAGCTCAAGCAAGCCAGCCTCAGGCCTTGCTGAGGTCTCTCTGGTTCTCGATAATTCCGATGGCTATCTGCCTATAGAATTTGCTGAAGTCACAGTGACCCGAAGGATGTCGCGTTCCGGCGCGAGCGACTACTTCATTAACGGCTCATCCTGCAGGCTGATAGATGTTCAGGATCTCCTTTCGGACACCGGGCTTGGCCGAGAGATTCATTGCATAGTCGGCCAGGGGAGAATCGATGAGATTTTGAGTTCCAGGTCGGATGAGAAGAGACTCCTCATTGAAGAGGTGGCCGGAGTCTTGAAACACCGGAAACGGAAGGAGAGGGCAGTCAAGAAACTCTTTGGCATGGATCAGAATCTTCTTAGGATAAAAGACGTCGCCAAAGAGGTGGAGAGGCAGCTAAACCCTCTAAAAGAGCAGGCAAAGCTGGCAGAGAAGGCGGCAAAATTAGCAAATCAGATTAAAGAGGTCGAGACTTCAATTATTGTTTTCGATCTATATAGCCTTCAATCGGAATGGAAGAACACCACGGCCAAGGTTGAATTATTCAAAAGCCAGTTGACCGAGTTGAAAGAGGAACTCTTAACTAAAAAGGACGAGATGGATTCGATACAGGTCGAATTGGAGGAGAGGGGCGATTTTGTAGGCGATATCGGGGAGAATAGGCGCGAGTTAAAGGGCATCATCGAGCGCTTCAATTCCGGCCTTCTACTTTTGGAAGAGAAGGGCAAATACCTGGTAGAAAAGCTGAGCGATCTTAGGATGCAGATATACCGACTAGAGAGCCTGATAAAAAGCAAGGAGGAAGAGGCGGCTCAATTGAATCACAAGATTGATGTGTTAAAGATCGACGAAGAAGAGCTAGACTCGGTAAATGATGAGAAAGAGCGCCAGGCAGAGACGCTCAAGAAGAGCTTGGCTAAAGCCCAAAGAGATAGCCTCAAAATTAAGGAAGAACTCACCAAAAAGGCGGACCTGATCAAGGCGAAAGATGAAGAGCTTGGAGAGATTAATCTAAAGCTGAGTTCGTTAAGGGCCGAAAGCGACATGCTCAAAGGCGGGCTTAAGGCGGCTAAGGAGGGCGAGCTTCCTACAGCCAAGAATATCGAGAGATTCGAAAAAAATCTTACCAAACTGGAGTTGGAACTTAGGAAGGCCCAGGATGAAACGAAGAGATTGGAGCTCTCCTCTCTCAACAACGAGAAAGAACTCTTAAGATTGACGCTCCTCAAGCGGAAGGCAAGCGAAGAGCTCTTGGGGTTGGAAGGCAAGATCAACTCCATAGCGGCCAATTTAGAATCGCTTCTGCTCTATCCGGATTCCATAAAATGGCTACTTTCCGAGGTGATTGGGAGCGAAAAGGGGCAGCTCCTTAGCGAAGTCATGGATGTGAAGGAGGGCTATGAAGTTGCCATTGAAGCGGCCCTCGGAGATTTGGTCTATTCACTCCTGGTGGCTGATGTCTCGTCGGTAAAAGAGATCTTAGATAGCCTAAAGAATCAGAAGAAGGGCTCGGCGAGCATCATTCCTCTGAAATGGCTCGATTTTGATACTCAAAAAGGGGAGGCGCCCAAGGGCACAGTTTTGGCCATAGACGTCGCTCTGCCTAAAAAAGGTTTTGAGGGTGCGGTTAAAGCGGTCCTGAGGGGCATCTTGATCGTCAAAGATTTGGATGAGGCTATTCAGATGGCTAAGTCCAGATCCAGCCGGTTCGATTTTGTGACGTTGGATGGTGATCTGATAAAAAAGGAAGGAATTATCAAGGGCGGTCTTACAGATCCCAAAAGTCCAATAGCGTTTAATGCGCAACTAGCCGAACTTAGGAAGAAAAAGTCTCTTCTTAAGAAGGAGATTGATGACTTAGAGTCCGCCATTGAAGAAGCTGAAAAAGTAGGCGGGAAGATTGATGAAGAGGTCAATCTGTCTAGAGATATTTTAAACGGCAGCCTTCAGAAGAAGAGCGAAGCCGTTCTCATGCTCAGATCAGAACGTGGACATCTTAAGCAGCGGCAAAAGGAGAGGGGCAGACTTGAGGCGCGTCTTGTTGAGATCGACGAGGCCATAAGGGAAGCTGCTTTAAGCGAAGAATCTCATAGTTTCGCAAAAGACGGACTCATAAAAGATTTGACCAGATTGGGAAACGCCTCTTTGGAAAATGAAACAACCCTTTCAGGCCTCGAGAAGGAGATCTCTGCTCTCAGCCTTAATCTGAGTGAGCTTAAGGCCAAAAAGGAGGCGGCCAGTGAAAGGCGTGCTTTCTTGAGCGAACAGCTAAGCGCCCTCGAAGTCGATTTGGCAAGTTTAAGAGAAAATCTTAATGCGGGTTATCAGACAGTTGAGGCGAGAGAAAATTTAAGAGGTAGGATACAGCCGCTTCATCAGCTCTTTACAGCTCTATTTGCGCGAGCTGTCGAGCTTGATGAGATGCTTAAATCAACGGCCATGGATGAGAAGCTGGATACCAAAAAGTCCAGAGAGAGGCATAAGCTTCTAACCGACAACTCCTCTTTGATCTTGCGAAAGATCGATCAATTGCAGGAGGAGATCGGCCGGATCGATGTCGAAAGGGGCCAACTCGAACTCAAGGTCACCGAGCTTACAAAAAGGCTGAACGAGGATTTTAGTATCAGCCTGAAGGTGGCGCTCTCCATGGCACCCAAAAGGTTGAATTTGGATGAGGCTCACGGAAAGTTGGCTAAACTTAAATTGAACCATTCGAAGATCGGCCCCGTAAACGAAGTGGCCGCCCAAGAGTGTTCCAACCTTGAGGAGCGCCACAAGTTCTTATCCGATCAGATGGCCGATTTGAAACGAAGCCGAAGCTCACTCCAGAAGGTGATCAAGGTCATCGAGCAGAAGATGACCGATAGATTTTACGAGACCTTTGAGCTAGTAAACAAGCATTTTCAGGATATATTTGCAAGGCTGTTTCCGGGCGGCGAGGCGAGTCTGATCTTGACCGGCGAGGACGACCTCCTCTCTTGTGGGATAGAGATAGAGGCCAACCCCTTAGGCAAGCGACTCTCCAAAATAACCCTTCTTTCCGGTGGCGAGAGGTCACTCGTTGCCCTGGCACTCCTTTTTGCCATTTACCACACCAAGCCAAGCCCATTCTACGTTCTAGATGAGGTTGAGCCCGCCCTGGACGACAACAATCTCGTTCGTTTCCTTGCGCTTCTTCAGGGCGAAAGGGCAAAGACCCAATTTCTGATAATCAGCCATCAGCGAAGGACAATGGAGATAGCCGATTCCCTCTACGGAGTCTCCATGCAGTCGGATGGCATCTCTACGGTGATATCTCAGAAATTGGGTCAAATGAGCGACAAGGCCAGTTAATGGAGCAGAAATTTGCTAAATAGATTTAGAGATGGATTAAAGAAAAGCCGAGACAGCTTTTTGGGACAACTTGGCCGGATATTATCAAAGTCACCTCTTGAGATCGAGTTCTGGGAAGATCTTGAAGAGGCGCTCATATTAACGGACATGGGAGCAGGCCGGGCCTCGCTGATTTTAGATGATCTGAAAGAGCGGGTGCTCAAGGATAAGGAGTCGACAGGGGAGTCCATAAAGAAGATGCTTGCCGATGAGATAGCATCAATGTTGGATACCACTCGAGGCGATCTACTCGACGGCAACAACCCTAAGGCCATAATCTTGGTTGGAATAAACGGCACCGGCAAGACTACAACGATTGCAAAATTGGCAAACCTCCTAAAAGAACAAGGCAAGAGCGTAGTTTTGGCGGCCGCTGATACATTTAGGGCGGCCGCCACAGAGCAGCTTGCAGAGTGGGCAAGGCGCTTAAAGGTGGACATAATAGCTCATAAGACGGGCGGAGACCCGGCAGCGGTCGCCTTTGATGCGATAAACGCAGCAAAGGCCAGAGGCAAGAGGTTTATCCTGATCGATACGGCTGGCCGTCTTCATACAAACCAGAATCTCATGGCTGAGCTCAAGAAGATAAAGCGGGTAGCCATAAGGGAGATGGGGGAAGAGTCGGTGAAGGTACTCATGATTATCGATGCCATAACGGGTCAGAATGGGATAGCACAGGCAAAGATATTCAACGAGGCGCTCGATCTGGATGGAATAATCTTGACCAAAATCGACGGCACGGCAAAGGGTGGAGTAGCAGTTGCCGTTTCAAGCGAGCTTGGGGTGCCGATAGTCTACACTGGATCTGGCGAGGGACTTGTCGATCTGATTGAATTCAACTCAAAAGAGTTTGCGGCCGCCCTTTTGGATATATAGTCCTAAATTGACAGAGGGCGCGCGCTTCTGTAATATTACCTGGCCATTTAAATCGATCAAATTGCGGAGAAAAGAGAATGTTCGACAACCTTTCAAACAAATTGCAAAACATCTTCGCTAAGCTCAAGGGGCACGGTCGCCTGAGCGAGGCGAATGTGGACGAAGTTCTTCGAGAGATTAGGATCGCCCTTCTAGAGGCGGACACTAACTTTAAAGCCGTCAAAGAGCTGATCGCAAGGATAAGAGAGCGCTCGATCGGCGCTGAGGTCATGGAGAGTTTAACCCCTGCCCAGCAGGTTATAAAGATCGTCAAAGAGGAGCTCATAAGTCTTCTTGGTAAAGATTCGCCCAAAATTAATTTATCCTCGAAATTGCCGACCCTAATCTTTATGGTCGGACTTCAGGGCTCCGGAAAGACCACCTCCTCGGCTAAGCTGGCTAATCACTTCAAAAAATTGGGGAAGAAGCCGCTTCTCATTGGAGTCGACGTCTACCGGCCAGCCGCCGTAGATCAACTGGAGGCTCTTGCCCAGAAGATCGGCGCACTAGTCTATTTTGAGAAGGAAAGCGATAGTCCTTCTGAGATAGTTCGTCGAGGCTTAAAGAGGGCGCTCAGCGAAGCTTGTGAAGTCGTCATAGTCGATACGGCAGGCCGTCTCCATATCGACGAGGAGATGATGGACGAACTTAAAGCATTAAGTGACGAGTTTAAACCGGATGAGACGATATTAGTCGTCGATTCGATGATGGGACAAGATGCAGTCAATATGGCCATCGCCTTCAAAGAGAGGGTCGATTTTACCGGGCTCCTCTTGACAAAGCTAGATGGCGATAGCAAAGGCGGAGCCGCGCTATCCATAAAAGCGGCAACGGGCGTACCGATAAAGCTAATCAGCACGGGCGAAAAGATGGATAGCCTTGAGTTATTCCACCCGGATCGGCTGGTTTCAAGGATGCTTGGACTGGGCGATGTCTTGACCCTCATCGAGAAGGTGGAGGCCAGCTTAGACGCAGAAAATGCTGTCAAGCTGGCTGAGAAGATAAAGAAGGATGAACTCGACTTAAACGACTTTTTGGCACAAATGCAAGGGATTAGAAAGATGGGCTCCTTCGATCAGATACTCTCAATGATGCCAAAAATTCCAGGCCTTAAAACCAAGAGTCTCCCTTCGATTGACGATGCCCATTTCAAGAGGATGGAAGCCATTATAGCCTCAATGACCAGAGAGGAGAAAGAGAACCCAAGGTTGATAAATGGAAGCCGCCGCCAAAGGATCGCAAAGGGAAGCGGGACCAGACCGAGCGATATCAACCAACTCTTAAAACAGTTCAACGATACAAAGAAGATGATGAAACAATTTGGAAATCTAAATACACGTGCTAAAATGGGAAAGAAAATTCTACCCCATCTCAATTTCTAAGGAGGTGAAAAAGCTTGGCTGTAAAGATACGATTGACTAGGGCCGGCAGCAAGAAAAAGCCGTTTTATCGAATAGTGGCCGCAGATTCCAGAATGCCAAGGGACGGGAGATTCTTGGAGATAGTCGGAAGGTATGATCCGAAAACCGACCCATCCTTTATAGAGTTCGACAAAGAGAAGGTCTTCAAATGGCTTAGCAACGGCGCGAAGCCGACGAATACTGTCGAGAAACTGCTCGAAGTGAGCGGCGTCCGCAGCGAATTCGAGACTAGATAGGTGAGTTTACGGGAGGAAAGATGAAGGAACTTTTAGAAACTCTGGCTCAAGCTCTGGTTGATAACCCCGAAGCGGTTAAGGTGAATCAAATAGACGGTGATAAATCAGTTATCCTTCAACTTCAGGTCGCCCCCGATGATATAGGCAAGGTGATCGGCAAGGAAGGCCGGATTGCCAAAGCCATTAGGACGATCATTAAGGCATCGGCAACCAAAGAAGGCAAGAAGGCGATAGTCGAGATACTCGATTGAGACTGCCTTAGGTTGGTCTATTTTGGAAGAGTCATTGGTTGCTGTAGGAAAAATTGTAAAGGCTCATGGTCTAAAGGGGGAGGTAAATGTCTTCCCCCTGACGGATTTCAAGGAGCGATTCGCAGAGGGTTCATCCCTAATCCTTACCCCTTCGACCCTCAAGCAAAGCAGACTCGAAGTCAGAGCCGCAAGGTTTGGCAACAAGTTCATTACCGTAAAATTTAGTGGGGTAGATGAGAGAAGATCTGCCGAAGAGCTGGTGGGCAGCACCCTCTCCATCCCGGCTGATCTTAAGATGGAGCTGCCAGATGATAGGTATTGGGTCGATGATCTGATCGGGCTTGCGGTGATTGATGCGGCCAAGAACCCGGTAGGCGAAGTAGTCGAAGTTCGATCAACTCCATTTAACGATATATATGTGGTCAAATCCAAAGATAAAGAATATCTGATCCCGGCGGTTAAAGAGATAGTCAAGAGGGTAGATGTCGAGGCGGGGCTTATAATAATTGACCCGCCGATCGGACTTTTGGAGTGATCTGATTGAAGATAGATATCGTCACCATCTTTCCCGAAATGTTCGAATCGGCCACCCAAAGCGGCGTTTTATCCATAGCCCAGAAGAAATCGCTTCTCGAGCTGAATCTGGTCAATCTCAGGGACTTCACCTCCGATAAACACGGCCAGGTTGACGATCTCCCTTACGGGGGAGGGCCAGGCATGGTTATGAAGGCTGAGCCCTTTTTCAATGCGGTTGAGTACTTGAAAAAAAAGGGAGGGGCGAAAGAAGGACGGGCCAAGGTCATCGCATTCTCTCCTCAAGGTGAACGCTTCGACCAGAATATGGCCTACGATATGGCCAAAGAAAAGCACTTAGTCCTTCTCTGCTGCAGGTATGAGGGCGTAGACGAGAGAGTCAAAGAGACCCTAATTGACCGGGATATATCGATGGGCGACTATGTGGTCTCGGGCGCTGAATATCCGGCGATGCTCTTTGCCGACGCCGTTGTTAGGCTTCTGCCCGGTGTCCTTGGCGACGAAGAGTCGCTTCTTGAGGAGTCATTCTCCCCTGGGCTACTTGAGTATCCCCAATATACCAGGCCATATGATTTCAGAGGACTCAAGGTTCCAGACGTACTCTTGAGCGGGGATCACGAAAAGATCCGCCTCTGGAGGAGGGCGATGATGCTCAAGGTAACCGAGCAGAAAAGACCAGATCTCTTCTCAAGGCTCACTCTGAGCGATGAGGATAAACGACTTTTAGAAAAATTTGAGAAAGATAATTAAATTCCTGCTCAAATTGTAATCTCTGTGTTATAATTTCTTCTTGTTATCTGAAGGGGGTAAGCAGTTCATGAAAAACATAATAGAGATGATCGAGAGGGAAGAGATGAGGAGCGATCTTCCCGAAATAAAGATCGGTGATACCGTCAACGTCCACATCAAGATCATCGAGGGAAGCAAAGAGAGAATTCAGGTTTTCAAAGGGATCGTTATTCGTCGTCAAGGGGGCGGCGCAACCGAGACCTTCACCGTTAGAAAAATCTCATTTGGAGTCGGCGTCGAGAAGACCTTTCCCATCAATTCTCCCAAGATTGTCAAGGTAGAAGTGGTCTCTAGCGGGCACGCACGGCGCTCGAAACTCTATTTCCTTCGAGATCGTGTTGGTAAGAAGGCAAAGCTCCGCGAAAAGAAGAGATAGGATATAATCCAACAAAACTTAAAGAATATATTGTCAATACAGAAATAATTGATAAACTAAAATACAAGGAATTCCATCGAAAGGTGGAATTTCTTGTATTTATATCCACTCATATTCAAAGACTGTTTCTTCTTGGCGTGGAGGGAGGTTTTTGAGCCGAAGCGATCCGACCTATGAGTTTGAGCACAAACTTTATGAAGCCGGTTTTTTTCATGTTGCCGGGGCAGATGAGGCCGGACGAGGAGCGCTCGCTGGGCCCTTGGTTGCCGCGGCCGTAATCCTTGCAAAAGATCCACCCATCTTAGGTCTAAACGATAGCAAGGTTCTGTCTTCCAAGATTCGTCTTAACCTCTCTGAGCAGATTAAAAAGAGCGCCATCTCATACGCCATCGTTAGGGTGTCGAAGAATCGGATAGATGAGGCGGGCGTCCACCTAGCCAATCTTGATGCCCTCTCCTTGGCTTTAACAGGCCTTCACATAGAGCCCGATTATTGTTTGATCGATGGCTATGAGCCAAGAGGAGTCGAAAAACCATTTCTTACACTAAAGCGAGGAGACTCAAAATCGGTCTCCATCGCTGCAGCCTCAATACTTGCCAAGGTTGAGAGGGATCAGATTATGTTGGACCTTCACGATCGTCATCCAGAATACGGGTTCGATCGGCATAAGGGTTACTGCACAAAGGATCATCTCGACAAATTGAACAGGTACGGCCCCTTAAAGGAGATTCATAGGTTCTCTTTTTCACCCGTCTCAATGGCGCAAAAGAAAATAATGGGGCGGCGGGTAGATTGAATTCCCTTGGCCCAGAAGGCGAAGAATTGGCTAATAAGTTATTGAAGAGAAAAGGCTATGAGATATTAAAAAGAAACTATAAGCTCTCCATCGGTGAAATCGACATCATAGCCAAGGACGGGGAGTGTCTCGTCTTTGTTGAGGTCAAAACCAGGTTGAATATGCAATTTGGCAAGCCCTTTGAAGCGGTAAATGCTGCCAAACAGAAGAAGATTCGGCGACTAGCCGAAGCCTTTTTGCTTCAGAAGGATCTATGCTTTAACGGCGTTCGCTTTGACGTAATATCGATCCTGATCGGTCCAGAAAAGACCACCATCGAACATATCAAGAACGCTTTTTAGGAGAGACTTTGGTTGCTAGGATCTACAGCTCGGCCCTATATGGAATGGAAGCCAGTCTGGTCGAAGTCGAGGCGGACCTGATAAACGGTCTGCCCGCTTTCACAATTGTCGGCCTGCCCGATGCGGCCATTCAAGAGTCGAGGGAGAGGGTAAAACTCTCCATCATAAACTCCGAATACGAATTTCCCTTGAAACGAATAACCGTCAATCTTGCTCCAGCCGATTCCAAGAAGGAAGGGCCCTCTTTCGATCTTCCGATTGCGGTCGCCATACTGGTGGCCAGCAAGCAGCTCTTAGCAAGTGAGATTGGAGAATATCTTCTTCTGGGGGAGCTCTCGCTAAACGGCGATTTAAGACCGGTCAGCGGAGTCTTGTCCATGGCTATTTCGGCTAAAGCTAGGGGATTAAAGGGTCTTATCGTACCGAAGGAGAACTCCGATGAGGCCGCGCTGATAGGCGGCCTTGAGATCATACCCGCGTCTTCACTCGCTCAAGTTGTTGACTTCTTCGCCAAGCGTCTTACGATAAACCCCCATCACTTTGTCAGCAAGAGGCGGCCGGCACATGAAAGTCAAGATCGACTCGACTTCTCAGATATCAAGGGTCAAGAGCACGCTAAAAGGGCCATAGAGGTGGCCGTCTCGGGCGGTCACAACGTCCTTATGGTCGGTCCGCCCGGCTCCGGAAAGACCATGCTCGCAAAACGGATACCGACCATCCTTCCCACCATGACCTTTGATGAATCGATAGAGACGACCAAGATATATAGCATTGCAAATCTTCTTCCTTCCAAGAGCTCTCTGGTAGAGGAGAGACCGCTTCGCTCCCCGCATCATACCATCTCGATGGCAGGACTCGTTGGGGGAGGACAATTTCCCCGGCCGGGCGAAATAAGTCTAAGCCACAACGGGGTTCTCTTTTTGGATGAATTTCCCGAGTTCCCAAAAAGCGTCATGGAGGTGTTGAGACAACCCTTAGAGGAGGGCTTGGTCACCATATCTAGGGCAGCCTCAACCCTAACCTTTCCCTCTAACTTCATGCTGATTGCCGCCATGAACCCTTGTCGATGCGGCTACCTTGGCGATAGAAACAAAGAGTGTAGTTGCAGTTTATCATCGATCCAGCAATATCGCGGACGCATCTCAGGGCCCATCTTAGATAGGATTGATATCCAGATAGATGTCCCTCGCCTAACAAGAGAAGACCTGGTTAGCGAGGGGCTCGGCGAACCATCTGCTGATATTCGGGCAAGAGTAGAAGCGGCCCGAACGATTCAGAGAAATCGCTTTGACGGACAAGGCCTCTCCTCAAATGCCGATTTAAACTCGAGACAGATAAAGAGATTTTGCAAATTGACAAAAGAGGCCTCAAGCTTCTTGGAGGGAGCCATCGATAAGCTTGGCTTGAGTGGTCGCGGCTTTGATAAAGTTCTCAAAGTCAGTAGGAGCATTGCCGATCTAGTCGGGGCGGAGATGATCGATGTGGAACACTTGGCTGAGGCCTGCCAATATCGTTGCACTAGTTTGGCCCAGACCTATTGAGAGGATCAGGATCTCATGGATGAGAAGAGATATATTCTGGGCCTGAAGTCCATACCGACCCTAAATAACAGGCTTAACAGGGTTGTGGATCACTTCAGAAGCGCCAAAGCAGCTTGGCACGGCACGCTCGACGATTACATTAAGATGCCCGGTTTCGATGTAGGGCTGGCCAAGGAGGCGTTAAAATCCCGCGACGACTTGGATTTAGATGAGCTTCTAAAGCGACTGGCTGACCGGAAGATCTCCGTGATGAGTTTGGACGATCCAGAATATCCCGATTCGCTCAGAAGGATTTTTGATCCTCCACTGCTCTTATTCTACAGAGGCGATCTCATCAAAGAT
Source organism: Actinomycetota bacterium (assembly GCA_030017835.1). Classification (NCBI taxonomy): domain Bacteria; kingdom Bacillati; phylum Actinomycetota; species Actinomycetota bacterium. The sequence goes on from JASEGU010000001.1 coordinate 145,171, forward strand.
TATCGGGTCGCCGTATCGGTGGTCGGGGCAAGGGGGGCGAGTCCGTACGGAAGGAGCGTGGCCCAAGAGATTGCCGAGGAGCTTTCCAACTGTGGCATCACCGTAATAAGCGGAGTTGCCAGGGGGATCGACTCGGCCGCGCACGCGGGCGCCTTAAAGGGCGAGGGAAAAACGATCGGTGTTCTAGGCTCGGGACATGACGTCATATACCCACCAGAAAACAAGAATCTCTACTCTTTGATAGCAGAAGAGGGCAGTCTGATATCGGAATATCTCTACAACACCCCGCCCCTTAAGTGGAACTTTCCGGCTAGAAACAGGATAATAAGCGGTCTTGCGCAGGCGGTGGTGGTCGTCGAAGCCACGGAGAAGAGCGGAGCCCTTTTGACAGTCGATTACGCTCTGGAGCAGAATAGGGAGGTCTTTGCGGTCCCAGGAAACGTCAAGAGCAAGCTCAGCCGGGGACCACACAACCTTCTTAAGGCAGGTGCTTGCTTGGTCGAAAGCGGAGCCGATATAATCGAAGCGTTGGGGCTCATCCCGGTAAAAAAGGAAAGGGTCGATGCAGAGCTTGCCCCCCTTGAAAGGGAGGTTCTAGATTTCGTTGGATACGAACCTAGGCACATCGATGAGATAACTGTGAAACTCGGGCTAAGTACCTCCGATATCGCGGCCCTCCTGACCAAACTTGAGATAATGGGCCACCTCAAGCAAGATATGGGCAAAAATTATTTAAGGATAACATGAGGAAGACATGGAGAGAGAGATAGAGGTTTTTTTGAAGTATTTAGCCATCGAGCGGAATATGTCGAAGCATACCATAAAGGCCTATCGCTCCGATCTTCATCAATTTGCTTCATTTGCTCAAAGGGCCGGACATGATTCTCCCGAAGTAATAGCCTACAGAGACTTAAGGAGCTACCTCTCATACCTTAACACCCTGGGCTATACCCGACGAAGCATTTCAAGAAAGCTTACTTCGATACGCTCATTCTTCTCTTATCTCCAAAAGGAGTCGCTGCTTTGCGCTAACCCGGCTACCTTGCTCTCCTTTCCAAAGATAGAAAGACGCCTTCCCAAGAGTCTTAGCTTAGACCTGGTAAATAAGCTGCTCTCAGCCCCCGACAGCAAGGATGATCTTGGAATTCGTGATGGCGCCTTGCTTGAAATCATCTATGGGAGCGGAATCCGGGTTTCAGAAGCCGTTGGTCTCAATCTTTCCGATGTCGATCAGTCTGCGCAGGAGATAAGGGTACTTGGTAAGGGTTCAAAGGAACGGATATTGCCCTTACATCCCGAGGCTCTGAGGAAGTTAAGAGTATACGTAGAAACGGCGAGAAAACGCCTTTTGGAGAGCGATACCGACGCTCTCTTTTTAAATGCGCGTGGTGGGCGACTCACCGACGGGTCGGTTAGAAGGATGGTCAAAAAATATATCGATCGGCTTGGGATCGAGATGGATATAACCCCCCACGTCTTGCGGCATGCCTTTGCGACCCATCTCTTGGAAGCCGGGGCAGACCTTAGGTCCATCCAAGAACTATTGGGCCACGTTGATTTATCCTCGACCCAAATCTATACTCAACTAAGTAAAGCAAAGCTGAAGGAGATCTACTCCAGAGCTCATCCCCGGGCTTGATCAAAAGGAGCAAAATTGGATGATAAAGACGCCTTAGCGGCGAGGCTTTGGAAGGATTATGCCAGGGAAAAGAGAAGGGTAGTGCGGGATGAGCTGATATTAAACTACGCACCCCTGGTAAAATACGTGGCCGGCCGAATCTCGGCCGGCCTTCCAAACAATATCGAGCGGGGCGACCTTGTCAGTTACGGCATGTTCGGCCTGATCGATGCCATAGATAAGTTCGATACCTCAAAGAATATAAAATTTGAGACCTACGCTATATCGAGAATTAGAGGGGCCATAATCGATGAACTTAGGTCGATCGATTGGGTTCCAAGGTCGGTCAGAAGGAAGGAGCGCGAACTCGAGCGATCCTACGTCGAACTGGAAGCGAAGTATAAACGGGCTCCGACCGACGCAGAGCTTGCTGAAAAACTAGAGATCTCGATCGAAGAACTCCATGCTCTATACAATCAATTGAGCTATACGACGACGGTCGCCTTAGAGGAGTTCTGGCACACGGGTGGGGGCAAGGATGATCAGGTAAGCCTGATCGATACCATCAAGGATACACACGGACCAGAACCTCTCAAAGAGTTCGAAGTAGAAGAGGTCAAAAGGACTCTGGCCAAGAAAATAGAGGATCTACCCAAGAGGGAGAAGATGATAATCGCCCTTTACTACTATGAGGGGCTGACCTTAAAAGAGATAGGCCAGGTACTCGGGGTGACAGAGTCAAGGGTATCTCAGCTTCACACCAAGGCGGTCTTGCGCCTCAAAGCGCACGCCAAGGATTCTCTCTCATTGCTATAATCTAAAGACCTGCCCCAAGAACTTGAAGTTTGCCATCATGGGAGAAGTTTGTGGCAAAGTATGCCGATTAATCGTTCAAGAAAGATTTTTCATGCCCGCTTAAGGGCTAAGGGAGGGAAAAGATTTGAAAAAGAAGAAGATGCTCTTTACTTCCGAGTCTGTGACGGAAGGTCACCCCGACAAGGTGGCCGATCAAATCTCCGACGCCATACTCGATTCAATGCTGATAAAGGATCCGATGGCCAGGGTGGCCTGTGAGGTCTTTTTGGTGACCGGTCTTGCCATAATTGGCGGAGAGATAACCACCAGCACCTATGTTGAGATACCAGAGATAGTCAGAAAAACGATAAGGGATATCGGATACACCAGGGCAAAATATGGCTTCGACGGCGATACTTGCGGCGTTTTGACATCGATCGATCCACAGTCTCCAGATATAGCTCAGGGAGTGGATAGAGCTCTAGAGAGCCGGTGCGGGGCAAATAAGGAGGATGAGTATGCAGCAATGGGAGCCGGCGACCAAGGCATGATGGTCGGATATGCCTGCACCGAGACCGACGTTCTAATGCCTATGCCGATCATGTTGGCGCATGGCTTGGCTAAAGAGGTGGCCAGAGTCAGAAAAGAGAGGATTATTCCTTATCTCAGGCCGGATGGTAAGACGCAGGTCACTTTGGAATACGAGGGCGACAAACCGGTTAGAGTCGAGACGATTGTCATCTCGGCCCAACACAAAGAGGACGTAGACATAAAGAAAACCATGACCCCCGATCTAATCGAGCATGTGATCAAGCCCATAATTCCACTCCACCTCATCGACTACAAGAAGGTCAACATCCTGGTAAATCCGACCGGTAAATTCGTGCGGGGCGGGCCCTTGGCCGACACCGGTCTTACGGGGCGTAAGATAATCGTTGACACCTACGGGGGAGCGGCCAGGACCGGTGGCGGTTGCTTCTCGGGCAAGGACCCGACCAAAGTCGATCGGTCGGCCCATTATGCTGCGAGATACGTGGCAAAAAACGTTGTGGCTGCCGGACTGGCCGATAGGTGCGAGGTTCAATTCGCATACGCCATTGGTGTCGCCTGTCCGGTATCAATAATGGTCGAATGCTTCGGTACAGAAAAGATAGATCCCGCTAAGGTCGAAAGGATCGTGGAGACCTGCTTCGACCTACGACCCGCGGCAATAATTGATAAGCTTGACCTTAGAAGACCAATCTATAAGAAGACGGCTGCTTACGGTCATTTCGGACGGGAAGATGCCGACTTTACCTGGGAACGAACGGATATGGTCGAAAAGATCAAAAAAGAGGCAGGCATTTAAGTCGACCTCTATAAGCCTTGACGTATATTTGTCATCTATCTATATTTAGCTTAACGGGATAGGAGGCTTAAGGTGAAAATTTATGAAGAGGTCTTTGGCTCGAAGGCCAGATCGAAACTCCTCGAGACTATCTTTGCGCATCCCGAAACCGGGTATTATGGAAGGCTGATTCAGCGGGCGACCGGCCTGGACCATAAGGCGGTCTGGACCGAGCTCAAGTTCTTGGAAGAGATAGGGATCATCGAATCGGAATTGGACGGCAGGTTGAAGAGGTATAGACTGCGCCAATTCGACGGGCTCGAAGATCTCTCTAACTTTGTTTTGAAGAATGCAGGCAAGCTAAAAGAGATCGAAAAAACGACAAAGCTTAAGTCAAAGTCGTCGCCGAAGGCTAAGGACAAGTATAGAAAGTCCCTCTTTGAGGCTCAGCAGCTCATGCTTGAGCTGGACAGTTAATCTAAAGGAAGATGATGAAGAGATTTGGAATAATTGGCGGAAGCGGTCTGTATGATATACCAGGCCTAGATGGCCTTAAGGATGATAATCTGGTGACGCCCCATGGCAAGGTCTTATATGCCATGGGGCGTCATGCTGATAGGGAGGTCATATTCATACCAAGACATGGCCGTCACCACGACACGCCACCCCACTTGATAAATTATAAAGCCAACATCATGGCCTTCAAGTTGCTCGGCGTCGAAGCCGTTCTTGCGACCGCCGCCTCGGGCAGCCTAAATCTTGAGATGGAAGTGGGCGATTTCGTCCTACTCGATCAGTTTATTGATTTTACCAAAAACAGGGAAGAGAGCTTCTTCAATCGGGAGGGATCCGCCGTTCACATCGATCTTAGCCACCCCTATTGTCCATCACTTAGAGGGCTTATGCTCACAACCGCAAAGGAGTTGGGCGTCACAATTCATCCAAAAGCCACCTACATATGTACCGAGGGACCTCGCTTTGAGACGGTGGCAGAGATTAATGGATTTAAGGTTTTGGGCGGCGATCTGGTCGGGATGACAAATTATCCTGAAGTTGCTCTGGCCCGAGAGGCCGAGATTTGCTATGCGACCGTGGCAGTCGTCACGAACATGGCGGCTGGTATTTCAATGGATAGCCCATCATCAAGTGAGGTATCAAGCGCAATGGCCGCCTCCATTGAGCATCTTTTGGGGCTGCTTCTAAAGACCGTCGAAAAGGTGGAGGGGATAAACGACTGCGATTGCAGGAAAGCTTTGAGTGGCTCTAAGATGCGGGCTGTCTGATCATTTTTGCAAAACTTTTAGCCTGGCTTAGCACTTCCTCGTGGTCGTCGACTAAGAGTTGATAGTCTTCGTAGACGATCTCTCCATCGACCATTACCGTTTTGACGTCCGATCCCTTGGCCGAGTAGACAAGCTGAGAATGGATATCGTATATCGGCTGCATGTGAGGCTTATCAGTGTCTACCAGGATTATGTCGGCCCTTTTGCCGGCCTCCAGGGAACCAAGCTTATCTGCAAGGCTCAAGACCTCAGCTCCACCCAAGGTTGCCATGTAGAGCGCCTCTTTGGCGCTGACCGCTGTCGGATCATTTCTTGATATCTTATGTAGCCTTGCAGCCGTCTCCATCTCACCAAAGACATCCAGATCGTTGTTGCTGGCAGCTCCATCTGTACCTAGACCGATCTTGATTTTGGCATTAATGAGGTCGGGCACCGGACAAATTCCAGTTGCAAGCTTCATATTACTCTGAGGATTGTGGGCGATTCCGACTCCGGTCTCCTTCAGGATTTCAATGTCTCCATCAAAAAGCCAATTTACGTGGGCGGCAATGGTCTTTTTGCCTAGGACGCCGAGGCTATTTAAGTAAGATACGGGGCTCATGTTCTTTTCTGCAAAAATCTTTTCGCTCTCCCACTTCTCCTCAGAGAGGTGAATCTGGATGGGTTTATCGTACTCCTTAGCGAGCTCTGCCGCCTCCCTCAAGACGCCTTCGGAACAGGTATAAAGTGAGTGAGGTGATATTGCCACCTCGATCTTATCATCTCCCTTTAAGAGTTCGATCAGCTTTCTGGTCCGGTCAAAACCCTCCTTGGGCGACTTGCTGACCGGCGTTGGAAAATCGAGAAGTGGAACGCCGAGCATTGCCTTAAGCCTAAATTTTGAGATCGCCTCTATTGAATGCTCAGGCAAGAAATACATATCGCAAAATAGAGTGGTGCCGCTTCTGACCATCTCGTAGAGAGCGAGCCTGGTAGCCGCCTCGATAAAGGCCGGACTGACGAACTTGGCCTCGGCTGGCCAGATGTGATTTTCGAGCCACTCCTTGAGCGGAAGATCGTCGGCAAGACCCCTTAAAAATACCATGGCTGCATGGGTATGGGCATTTACCAATCCGGGCATTGCAACCAGCCCTTTGGCGTCGATTATCCGGCCCGCCGAGTAGGCACCATCAATCTCTTGGCTTGTTGAGACGGCAACTATCCTGCCCTGATCCACGGCGATCCCGCCATCGACAAAAGTCGAAAATTTGGAATCAACGGTCACCACGTATGAATTTTTGATGATCAAGTCTATAGTTTTCTTCAAAAGGCGCCTTACTTTCCGAGGTTTTCCAGGCTGACGTAACAGAGTCCCCGGCTGGTTGGAAAGATTTGAGTGAAAGCTACCTTGGACAGGTCGATTACGCGTCCCTTGACATAAGGACCGCGATCAATTATTTTGACGGTCACCTGCTTGCCGTTCATTAGATTGGTCACACGGACGTAAGTGCCTTTGGGCAGGGTCTTATGAGCGGCGGTGTTGCCTCGAATAAGATCATACCAACTGGCCCAACCTCTTTCGAATTCGGTTCCCGTAAGAGGGATTGTAGAATTATTATTTGGGTTATTGACCTTAGGGAGCAAGGTCGCTTCTTCCTTACCGATCTCCCTTTCTATCGACCGCTTGGTCTCGTTGACTCTTGAGATTATCGTCTGCTGGCTACGGAGAGAATCCTCCATATCCTTTAGCTCTTTCTCCACCTCAAGCTGTGTCTCCTGAAGGGTGGAGATGATATCGGCGTCTCTTTGAGATCCCCGCTCGAGAGCAAAGAGGTAATAGGTCAGCTCGTGAATGTCTTCGCTATCGAAGAGGAAGAAGGCTAGCAAGAAGACATCCTGCTTATATAGTTCAACTACCCGCTCATTTAAGTTCTCCATCGAGTTTCCCAGTTTTGTCTCGGCCTCTTTCAGCTTGGCTTTATTCCGGTTGACCTTGGACTGATAATAGTTCAGCTTATCGTTGGCATTGTTTAATTCGGCGATGGTCTTAGCCAGGTCAATCCGCTTTCTGTTTAGTGAGTTGTCGGTTACGGCCGGGGCGGCGGCAACAAGCATTGGCAGATTAAGGGTGGCGAAGAGAAGCATGAGATAAATAACCATTTTGATGTGGTTATTTATCTTTATCGGTCTGGCCGGGGAGTCTTTCATCTTATCGGGCTGGCTCTGATTAATCATTTTCGCAAAAATTATAACATAGGTGGTATCATTTTGGAGGCGAAGCTTAAGGTTCTGTGATTTAAGACCAGTTCAAGGGTGATTAAAATGATGATCGCACAAGTGGTTGTAGACATCTCGACCTCCTCTCTAGATAAGCCATTCGACTATCTCGTCCCGGTCAATATGGAAAGAGAAATGGCTGTAGGGTTGACCGTTTTGGTCCCCTTCAGCAAGAAGAACCGACTCGGAATGGTTGTCGGCCTCTACCGAGCAGAGGGGGTCAACATGAAGCTGCTCGAGATATCCGATATCGTCGACCATGATCCCATCTTCGACGATAGAATGGTCGAACTCTGTTCCCTGATATCAAGGCGTTATATAGCCCCCTTGAGCGACTGCTTAAGGCTTGCTTATCCTCCGGGGCGCAAAATCAAATTGATAAAGAGGGTTGAGCTGGCAGAAGATGCCGATCATTCCATTCTAACAGACTTGGAGAGGGAGGCGTTTTTACTCCTCGCCAAGGCAGTCTACGAGGGCGGCCGGATTGAGAATTTGCTCGATAGCTTGGATGAGGGGGTCTTAACCGTCTTAAAGAAGCGCGGATTCTTAAAAGTTGTGCAAGTTCTTGTTAAGCCGAAATCACCCGTAAAGATGGTCGAATTGGTCGATATCTCAATCTCTGTAGAAGAGGCTAGGATTCTCTCCAAAGAGCTTGAGAGGTCATCCCCGAAACAGGAGAGGATACTATCGATACTTAGCAAAAAGGGGAGGCTCGCGACCAAAATACTTCTCGATGAGGCTAAGACCTCAAGATCTACGCTTTCTGCCCTTTCCAAAAAAGGTCTTATAAATATGACAAAGGTTATCAGGAGGCCGGATCTCGATCTCACTTTTCCGGAAGAGGTCATCACCCACGACTCTCTAACCGAAGAGCAATCGACTGCCATTGCCTCCGTAAAAAACTCCCTTGCTGCCGGAACTTTTGCAGTCAAACTGCTTTATGGGGTAACGGCAAGCGGCAAGACCGAAATTTACTTAAGGGCCACAGAGGAGGCCCTAAGGCGGGGCAAGAGCGTAATCATCCTCGTTCCGGAGATAAGCTTGACGCCCCAGATAGCCCATCGCTTTCAGACTAGGTTCAAGGGCGAGGTGGCCATCTTGCACAGCGCCTTGAGCGACGCCGAAAGATTCGATCAATGGGAGATGATCAAAAACGGCAACCATAGGATCGTCCTTGGGGCACGTTCGGCCCTATTTGCTCCCCTGAAAGATGTGGGACTCATAATAGTAGATGAAGAGCATGAGCCGGCATATAAACAAAATTCAACCCCTCGTTATCACGGGGTTTGGGTCGCTGAGCAGAGGGCGCAGCTCTCCGGCGCCCTTCTAATCTTAGGGAGCGCAACTCCAAGCATCGAATCGAGATTCCGGGCCGAGAAGGGCGAATTTGAGCTCCTAAGGCTTACGAAACGGGTCTTAGATCATCCCCTGCCCAAGGTGGAAATAGTCGATCTGCGCAACACGGGGGAGGATAACCGGGGAATAATCCTTAGCCTCGAGCTCATAGATGCCGCAAGGGCGGCCCTAGAAGAGGATAAGAAGGTAATCCTATTTTTAAACAGACGCGGCTATTTCGGTTTCATTCTCTGCAAGAGCTGCGGCTACGTCTTTAAATGCAAGAACTGCGAGGTCTCCATGGTCTATCACCAAAAAAATCGTCTTCTGATGTGTCATCATTGTGGATTTAGGACGCGTCCAAAGGATACGTGTCCAGATTGCGGCGGAAGCAGGATGGGCTTCTACTCATTCGGCACCGAAAGGGTGGAGGAGGAGATAAAAAGGTTCTTTGCCGGCGTCGAGATCGTCAGAATGGATAGGGATACCACAAGGAGCAGAGGAGCCCACCGAGATCGGCTGATAAAGTTCAAGGAATCCAAGGGGGCTATCCTTTTGGGGACGCAGATGATAGCCAAGGGGCTCGATTTTCCCGACGTGGCTCTGGTGGGTGTAATCAATGCCGACACATCTCTCCATCTTCCAGATTTTCGCTCCGAAGAGAGAACTTTCCAGTTGCTTATGCAGATAAGCGGCCGAGCCGGCAGGAGCGACCTGGCCAGCAAGGTGATCATCCAGACGTTTTCACCTGATTCTTTTGCCATTAGAGCGATAAAAGAGAGTGATTACGAAGGCTTCTATAAGCGGGAGCTAGGGGTGAGGAGGGAGATGAACTACCCTCCCTTTACCGAAATTGTGAACATAATTTTTTCAAGCAAGTGCGAAACATCCGTGATTGATGCCGCTAAGATCTTTTCCGATAATCTAAACGTAGCCAAAAAAGATGGCCTAAAATTTGAACTGCTTGGGCCCGTCCCAGCCCCAATATCCAAGATCGGCGGGATGCATCGCTGGCATTCGATGGTCAAAACCTCTGAGCTGGAAATGGTACTGCCCCGGTTGAAAGGGGATTATATACGGCTCAATTCTCAAGCGGCTTTTGTTGATGTTAAAATAACGGTGGACGTGGACTCCGTCTGGATGCTTTAGCTAAGAGGTTGTGAATAAATGGCTATATTGAAGATCAGAAAATATGGCGACCCGGTATTGACCGAGCGGGCAAGAGAGATCGAAAAGATCGATGGCAAGATCAAAAACCTGATCAAAAACATGCTCGAGACCATGTATGATGTTCCAGGCATCGGTCTTGCGGCAAACCAAGTAGGTTCCCTTGCCAGGGTCTTTGTCTGCGACGTAGGCGAAGGTCCATTGGTCTTCATTAATCCCGAGCTAGTCAAGACTAAAGGTGCAGTGGAAGAGGAAGAAGGGTGTCTGAGCGTTCCAGGCGTAACGGTTCCGGTCAAACGAGCGAAAGAGGTAACCCTAAAAGCCATAGATCTTGATGGTCAGCCTGTAAGGTTGGTTGCAAAAGAGCTCTTAGCTAGGGTATTTCAGCATGAGATGGATCATCTTGACGGAAACGTGATCCTTGCTCGTACCGATCGGGAAAATAGAAAAAGAGCCTTGGATGAGCTAAGCAATGCCGACCGGAAAGATTAGGTGGACTCAACTTGAACATCATCTTCATGGGTACACCAGATTTCGCACTACCCTCACTGAAGGCTTTATTCGAATCAGACCATAAGATTATCGCCGTTGTGACCAACCCCGACCGTCCAAAGGGACGGGGAGGCGTTTCTCTTCCTTCTTCGGTTAAAACGTTTGCCCTTGAGAAGGGGCTAGCAATCCTACAACCTGAGATCCTTTCCGATGAGATCTTCAAGGCAAAAATCGTCGACCTAAAACCAGATCTAGTAGTCGTTGTAGCTTTCGGTCAGTTGATACCAGTTTGGCTTCTGGCCCTACCACCTTTCGGCTGTGTAAACGTTCATGGCTCTCTCCTTCCAGAGCTTCGTGGGGCCGCCCCCATACAGCGGGCCGTAATGAAGGGCTTAAGTGAGACCGGGGTAACCACCATGCTGATGGATGAGGGCTTAGACACGGGAGAGATTCTGACGCAAGTAAGGACGGCAATCGAGCCCAATGAGACGGCGGGAAGTCTTTCAAAAAGGCTGTCGGTCATCGGGGCTGGCGCTCTAATGAAGACCATCGAGGGGCTTGAGAGGGGGGATCTGGAACCCCGCGCCCAAGATAATGAGCTGGCCTCTCTGGCTCTCAAGATAACTAAAGACGAGGCGAGGATCGATTGGAATAGGCGAGCAAACGATGTAGCCAATCTCATAAATGCGCTTAGCCCCTCTCCTGGAGCATACGCCGAGTTTAGGGGGAGAAGAATAAAGTTCTGGAATGCTGAGGCTCTTCTTGAGCCAGATATAAAAATACCAGGCAAAATAATGTTTTTTGGCAAAGAATCATCCCCCTTGATCTCATGCAAGAGGGGCTCGATAAGACCGATCCTGGTCCAACTCGAAGGAAAGAAGAAGATGAGTTTCGAAGATTTTATTCGCGGCCAATCGATCAAAGAGGGCGAGAAGCTTACTTGAAAAAAATGACCGCCCGCAAGCTAGCCTTATTTACCCTAAGACGCATTGAGGAAGAGGGCCTGTTTGCTAATATCTATCTGGGTCGGATCTTGGATGAAAGCGGACTCAATGATGTCGATAGGTCGCTTGTGACCGAGTTGGTCTATGGCGTTTTAAGGAGAAGGACTAGCCTTGACTGGGCGATTCAAAGTTTCTCCAACCGAGAGATAGACTCCTTACCTAAGGGGTTTTTGGACATCTTAAGGCTCGGAGCCTACCAACTCCTTTATCTCGATAAAATACCTCCTTCAGCGGCCGTCGACGAGTCAGTCAAGCTCACTAAGGAGGAGTTTCATCAAGGTGTCGCATCTTATGCGAATGCCGTTTTGCGCTCCCTCGCAAGGGGCAAGGAGAACATCAAGTTGCCGGACAGGGCCAATGATGTCGTAAAATATCTTTCCGTGAAGCATTCGCACCCAAGGTGGCTGGTTGAGATGTGGATGGCCGAGTTGGGCGTAAGTGAGACCGAGGCTCTTTTGGAGGCGAACAATCAAAGGCCAAAGGTCAAGGTCAGAGTGAACCTTCTCAAAACCACCAGGAGCTCTTTGATTCAAAGATTGGCAAAGGCAGGCGTGTCTAGCCAAGAGAGCCGACTTGTCAAAGAAGGCCTCATCATCCTAAGCGGCCCAAATGTTGCCGCTCTTGACGATTTTAAAGAGGGCTTATTCACGATTCAGGACGAAAGTTCGATGATAGTAACTTCCATTCTTGCTCCGAAAGCGGGAGATGAGGTGCTTGATCTCTGTGCCGGCCAAGGGGGTAAGACCACGCATTTGGCCGAGATGATGGGCGATAATGGTCATATCCTGGCGCTAGATCTTAATGAAAAGCGGCTCGAAAATTTGAAAGGGGTGCTTTTAAGGCTCTCATTAAAGAGCGTTGAGACGAGGGTGATGGATGCCACCAAAGCGGCCTCTCTGCTTAAAGCCAAGTTTGATCGGGTACTCTTAGACGCTCCCTGTTCAGGCCTTGGCGTTCTTGCAAGAAGACCGGATGCTAGATGGCAAAGAGAGCCACAAGATATCAAGCGGCTTGCAAAACTTCAATTTGACCTCTTAGTTCAAGCCTCGAAACTTGCAAAAAGGGGATCAAGGATAGTCTATTCGGTCTGCACCATTTCTAAGGCCGAGACCGGCGACTTAATCTCAAAATTTTTGCAAAGAAATCCAGATTTTTATCTGGAAGACTTGTCGAAAAGACCTGATACCAAGATATTTGCGGGCGACAAGACCGTTCAATTTCTTCCCCACAAACACGATTTAGATGGCATGTTCATTGCAAGCCTAATCAAGAATTGAGTTTAAGTGTTTGTACGCAGCCTGGCCCAGTGTTAAAATTTAATCGTCATTTCAGATGGAAGGAGACCATGAGACGATATCTGATAGCCCCCTCAATACTCTCGGCCGATTTCTCCAATCTAGGGCGTGAGATAGAGCTAGCTGAGGAGGGTGGGGCTGATATAATACATGTCGACGTGATGGACGGTCATTTCGTTCCAAATATAACCATCGGACCGATTGTGGTCGAGGCGGTAAGGAGGGTGACCTCGTTGCCGATAGATGTCCATCTGATGATAGAGAACCCAGATCTTTTCATGGACGAATTCATAAAAGCAGGCGCCGATATGTTGTCTGTTCATGTTGAAGGGGCAATCCATCTTCATAGATCGATTCAGAAAATAAAGACGTTTGGCCACGCAAAAGCGGGCATTGCAATAAACCCGGCAACCCCGATAGCCAGCCTGGAAAACATACTTACAGAGCTTGACTTCGTTCTAATAATGACCGTCAACCCAGGATTTGGCGGTCAGGACTTTATCCCCACAATGCTAAGCAAGATAGAACTTCTTAGGAGGTGGATCGATGAGACCGGCCTCGATATAAAAATTGAGGTTGATGGCGGCGTAAAGAAGTCAAATATCGCAGATATTTATGGGGTAGGCTGCGACATTCTGGTTGCCGGTTCGGCGGTCTTTAGTGGGGGCGATCCGGCCAGGTCCATTCGCGAGTTAAAGGCAGTCATAGATAATTAGGTTTGTATTTAAGCAGCAATATTGTTATAATCAAAAAAATTAATAAAGCTTCAGGGCAGGGTGACTTGGGTGAGAGTCCCAAGAAATCCCGACCGGCGGTAGAGCCCGCGACCTCCGAGAGGAGTTGATCCGGTTTAATTCCGGAGCCGACAGTATAGTCTGGATGGGAGAAGTTGAGCAATAAAGCCAAGGCTTCTTCCTTGGCTTTTCTTTTTTTGGGAGTTTGCATATGGTCGATGACGAGAAGTATATGGCGATGGCTCTAGATTTGGCAAAAAGGGGAGCGGGTTTGGTCAGCCCAAATCCTATGGTTGGGGCCCTAATAGTCAAAGACGGCACCGTTATTGGAGCGGGCTTTCACGCCGCTTTCGGGGGCGATCATGCTGAGATAGCGGCGCTCAAGGGTGCGCAAGGAAGCCTGAAGGGAGCGACCCTCTTTGTAACCCTTGAGCCCTGCTCTTTTCAAGGCAAGACCCCTCCTTGCACAAAAGCGATAATAGAATCGGGCATTGCAAGGGTAGTCGTTGCAATCATCGACCCAAATCCGAAAGTCTCAGGAGAGGGAATAAGAGAGCTTAAGGGGGCCGGCATAGAGGTGGCGCTCGGTCCGCTAAAGGAGGAGGCTGCCTACTTAAACGAGACCTTTTTTAAATATATTTGGGCCAAGCGGCCGTTTCTACTGATGAAGGTGGCCATGAGTTTAGACGGTAAAATAACATCAAAAAATGGTGAACCGGAGACGATCACCGGTCAACTTTCCCAAAATGAGTCACATCGACTCAGGAGGGAGTATGATGCAATTCTGGTTGGGATCAATACGGTTCTAAAAGATGATCCCCTCTTGACGACAAGATTTTTCAAGGGAGGGGGGCGAAGTCCCATCAGGATCGTCATGGACCCGATGGCAAGGATCCCTTTGGGCTCAAACCTGGTCAAAACGGCAAACGAGGTGGAGACAATGCTCGTTATCTCCGAGGCTGCCAAAAAAAGGACGGCAGACGAGATTGAACGAATGGGCGTAAAGATCATCAGGTGTCCTCATGACGGAGGTCAATTTGATCTTTATAACTTAACTTCAAACCTTGCTTACAGGGGCATTAGCAGCGTCATCATCGAGGGCGGAGCCAAAACTCATGCCGCATTCTTGAAAGACGGGCTGATCGATAAGGCAGTATTCTTCATTTCTCCAAGGATCATCGGGGGAGAGAAGTCGTTACAATTCATCGAAGATAAGGGCCTCTTCTTCGATATGAGATTTAAAAATGTGAAGATGTTCGGCGAAGACATCATGATCGAAGCGTACCCCTTGCGGGCGGAGGCGAAATGTTTACGGGGCTAATTGAAGAGATCGGAAGGGTAAAGCGAATCAACAGATCGTCCAAGGGACTCGAACTAATGATTAAAGCAGACAAGATATTGAGTGATGTTAAGCTTGGCGACTCGATATCGGTGGATGGAGTCTGTTTGACGGTAAAATCGCTGGATAAGAGTTATTTTAAAGCGGACGTTATGGCAGAAACACTCAATTCAACCAATATCAACGACTTAAGAGTGGGCGATTTCGTAAATCTGGAGAGGGCGATGCGTCTTAAAGATAGACTTGGAGGCCACCTCGTCAGCGGCCACGTCGACTCGATCGGCAGGATAGAGGCGATCAAAAGAGATGGCATTGCCCACATATATGAGATATCCGCCAAAAAACCAGTCATCTTAAGCCTGATATCTAAAGGCTCAGTTGCCATCGACGGAATAAGTCTGACTATAAAGGATATTTGGAGCGAAAAATTTTCAGTCTCAATCATCCCCCATACCCTAAAATCGACGACCTTGGGTAAGAGGAGGCGCGGCGATCGGGTAAATATCGAAACCGACATGCTGGGTAAGCATATTTTAAAGCAGAACTTGGGTCTGAAATAATTTGACAAAGGAGTGCCGCTGATGCCGTTCAACAGAATAAGAGAGGCTATCGAGGATATCAAGAAGGGCAAGATGGTCATCGTCTGCGATGACGAGAACAGGGAGAACGAGGGAGACCTGATAATGGCCGCCGAGATGGTTACGCCTGAGGCGATCAACTTCATGGCCACAAACGGTCGAGGTCTGATCTGTCTGCCTTGTGAAGGCAGACGGCTCGATGAGTTGATGATTCCCGTCATGGTCAAGGATAATACCAGCAGAAACGAGACCGCCTTTGCGGTATCCATCGGAGCAAAACATAGGATAACTACGGGCATTTCGGCAAGGGATAGGGCGGAAACAGTCCTAGCTCTGGTCGATCCGACCACCAAGCCCACAGATATCTCTATGCCGGGTCACGTCTTTCCCCTACGGGCTAACGAGGGGGGCGTCTTGACCAGGGCCGGACACACCGAGGCGGCAGTGGATTTAGCAAGACTTTCTGGCCTATTTCCGGCTGGGGTAATATGCGAAATAATGAACGAGGATGGCAGCATGGCCAGAGTCCCCGAGCTCGAAAGGGTGGCCGAAAGATTCGGTCTCAAGATGATAACCATCGCCGATCTAATCCGCTACCGTCGCCAGACCGAAAAAGTGGTCCAAAAAGTCGCCCAGATCAATCTGCCTACAAAATTCGGCGATTTCAAGGCGATGGCTTATGAGAGTCTCATCGATAACGAATGTCATATAGCGATGGTGAGGGGCGAAGTATCGGGCAAAAAGGACGTGCTGGTTAGGGTCCACTCTGAATGCTTGACCGGAGATATCTTCAAGTCGCTGCGTTGCGATTGCGGCTCACAGCTTGACATCGCTCTAAGGATGATCGACGAAGAGGGCTTGGGAGTCCTTCTTTACATAATCGGACAAGAGGGCAGGGGACTCGGTCTAATCAATAAGCTTAAAGCTTATGAGTTGCAAGAAGAGGGAGACGACACGGTAGAGGCCAATGAGAGGCTGGGCTTTCCGGCCGATCTTCGAGATTATGGGATCGGAGCACAGGTCCTGGTGGACTTAGGTCTAGAAACGATTAGGCTAATAACCAATAATCCGACTAAGATAATCGGTCTTAAGGGTTATGGTCTGAAGATTACCGAAAGGGTTCCACTCCAGATTCCACCGACTGAGCAGAATCTTAGGTATTTGAGGACGAAGCGGGAGAAATTGAATCATATGCTCGACAATACATAAGACTATAGGGAGGAAGGGTATGAAAGAGTATCAAGGAAAACTGGTTGCCAAAGGTTTTAAGTTTGCGATCGTTGTCAGCAGGTTCAACGATTTTTTGAGTAAGCGCCTTTTAGAGGGGGCGCTGGATGCGCTGAGCAGACACGACGCGAGCGAATCGGACATCGAAGTCGCCTGGACGCCGGGCTCGTTTGAAATACCGCTCATCGCCAAGCAATTTGCTGAAAGCGGCAAATATGATGCGGTCATCTGTTTGGGCGTTATAATAAGGGGGGATACGCCACACTTCGATTTCGTGGCCGCAGAGACGGCCAAAGGGGTGGCCCTTGCCGGTCTAAGCTCCGGCACCCCAACCATATTTGGCGTCATAACTTCGGATGATACCGATCAAGCGATCGATCGATCGGGCATTAAGTCGGGCAACAAGGGTTGGCAGGCCGCACTTTCCGCCATCGAGATGGCCAACTTGATGAGAGAGATAAAGTAAATAATTTAAGGATGTGTGATCATGCTTGAGAATAAACCGTGGGGCAACTATAAACAACTGGCCCTCAACCAGACCTGTTCGGTCAAGATAATTACCCTAAATAGCGGTCAAGAGACGAGCCTTCATTTCCACAACCTGAGGGATGATATGTGGGTGATTCTAGACGATGGCATAAGCGTCCAGATTGGAGATAAGATCTATGAGACAAAACCGGGCGATGAATTTGTGATACCGGCCGAAGAAAAGCACAGGATCATATCACAAGCCGACAAGGCCAGGGTCTTAGAGATCGCTTTTGGTTATACTAATGAGGATGATACTCACCGTCTTGCAGACGATTACGGACGCAAATTGGAGGAGATGGAACTGGAGTTGACCCGCTTTAGTTGACACCCTAAGTTGATACAGAATAGATTGGTTCTGTATCGGAAAGGAGAGTCAACATGATGAAGGGTAAACCATACCCGCCGGAGTTTCGCGCCGAAGCGGTACGACTTCACAGGATGAGTGGACGATCGCTTAGAGCGGCAGCGGCTGAGATCGGGGTCTCGGTAAGTGCCCTTAGACACTGGTTCCGCCAAGCCGAGATAGATGAGGGAAAGGCGATCGGCCTAACGAGTGAGGAGCGCGATGAGCTGAAGCGCCTTAAGCGAGAAAATAAGCTTTTGAAGGAGGAAAAAGAGATTCTCAAGAAGGCCGCGCTTTTCTTCGCCCGGGAGACCGATCAAAAGAGATGAGATTTAGGCTGATCGACGAAGAGAAGACACACTATCCGATCTCCCGCCAGAGCCCGCATTCTTGGTGTGTCGCGTGCGGGCTACCATGCTTGGAGGATAAGAATACCATCAGGTAGGCTGGTTATGGACTTATG